>VFJO01000145.1 GCA_009886045.1 Verrucomicrobiota bacterium | reverse complement strand
GTTGGCGACGAGCAATTTTGTTCCGTCTGGCGTCATTGTGACCGAGTCGGGATGGAAGCCTACATCGAGAGTCTTCAGGATGGAGCCGCTTGAGAGATCGAAAAAGGCGATCCTTCCGAAGTCTGTGGAAGTCTTGGCTGTCGGAACGATACTGGCCACGCCAAAACCGCGAGCATCCGCGTAGACGCTGGTGATCGAGGAAGTCAAATTCGCTCCGAAAACGGTACCGAGATCAACCATCAAGCCCGCAGTAAGAGCGCCGCTGCTTGAAAGGCCGTAGGATTGCACGCCATGGGAGCCGTTGCCGGAGTTTGTGGTGAGAAGTTGCCCGTTGCTGTAGGAAATGATCTCTCCTCCGTAGGGCAACGAGACACCGCTGTTGAATGTGATCTGGGCCTGGGCCGCCGCGAAAGGCAAGCAGGAGAGGATGGCAAGGAGTTGGAGTTTTTTCATGATGTGGAAATTGACAGACCGGAATTGTTTTTTTTAGGTGTGAGGTGCCGAGTTTTTAAATTTTTCGCCAACTGCAAAGGGAAAGCTTGTTACAGTTTCGTAACAAAGCGCAGCTTCGGGTTCTCGAATCAGCCTTTGAAAAGAGTCTTTTCAGCGTTTCGGTTTTTCCTGTTTACTAGTCCGATGTCGCGCATACCTGTCACTATCCTGACTGGCTTCCTTGGAGCCGGAAAAACTACGTTGCTGAACCGAATTCTGGGTGAAAACCATGGGCTGAGAATTGCGGTGATCGAAAATGAATTTGGTGAGATCGGGATCGACCATGAGTTGGTGATCAATGCGGAGGAGGAATTGTTTGAGATGAACAATGGGTGCATCTGCTGCACAGTGCGCGGGGATTTGATCCGCATTCTTGGGAACCTCATGAAGCGCCGCGACAAGTTTGACCATATCTTGATCGAGACGACCGGTCTGGCTGATCCGGGTCCAGTGGTGCAGACGTTTTTTGTGGATGAGGAACTGCGCGAACAGACGTTTGTAAATGGCGTGGTGACGGTGGTGGACGCGCACCATTTCTCTCGTCATGTCGGCGAGACGCATGAAGCCGAAGAGCAAGTCGCCTTTGCCGATGTGGTACTCCTGAACAAGTGCGACCTCGCGACAGCGGAAGAGTTGGCAGAAACTGAGCAGCGCATCCGCGCCATCAATGCCCTGGCGGTGATTCACCGCACGACGCGCGCAGAGATTGAGATCAAAAAGATACTCGAAGTGGGTGGCTTCAACCTCGATCGCGCCACGGAACTCAATCCCCACTTTCTGGATGCGCATGGGCATCACCACCATCACCACTCGGACATCTCCAGCGTGGGAATCGAAGCGGAGGGCGAATGCGATGGCAAAAAGCTCAACGACTGGATTTCCAAGCTCGTTCGCGACCAAGGGCAGGACATTTTCCGCATGAAGGGGATTTTCGCCGTGAAGGCCCAGGCCGACCGCGTGGTTTTCCAAGGCGTGCACATGCTCATCGACGCAGCGAGTGGCGGCCCGTGGGCGGGTCGCCCGCGCAAGAACAGCCTCGTTTTCATCGGCCGCAAACTTGATCGCGAAGCACTCACCAGCGGATTCCGCTCCTGCCTCACTTGAAAAGTCTCGGCTCGGTCACTGCGGGGGATCATATCCTCGACCTGAAATGGAACCCCGAGGGAACGCGCTTGCTCGTGACTCCCACGACTGGTCCTGTGCTGCTGGCAGACGATGCGGCAACGCTGCTGCAGGAAATCCCGGGCCACGGCATGGGGAATGGAAGCTCAGATTGGTTCGCAGGCAGCCCAGCGACTTGTGGGTTTGACGGAAAAATCCGGTGCGGCTCCCGGGAATGGAAGCCGGGACGGGGAATGATCGAGCATGTGCGGACGAGTCCAGATGGTACGCTCCTCGCGGCGGGCCAAGGCAAGGCGCTGCACATTTTCGATGCCTCGGGGAGTGATGAAAAAAGCCTGTGCGACTTGCCGGCCGTGGTGTCGGATTTTGCTTGGAATCGCAAGTCGCCCACCGAGATTGCCACTGCAGGCGCGGGCGGGGCGCTGCTTTGGAGGCTTGGTGAAAAAGAACCT
The DNA here is from genome assembly GCA_009886045.1 of Verrucomicrobiota bacterium. Classification (GTDB taxonomy): domain Bacteria; phylum Verrucomicrobiota; class Verrucomicrobiia; order Chthoniobacterales; family Terrimicrobiaceae; genus UBA967. The sequence continues at coordinate 3,812 of VFJO01000145.1, read as the reverse complement.
TTCGCCCGCTTTGACTGGGGTGGAGCGAGCCTTCAGGTGCGATGGAGCAGTGATGGACGCTGGCTGGCCACTGCTGACCAGACCGCGAGCGTGCACGTTTATGATATCCCGAGGGACAATCCGCTCAACATGGAGGGGTTTGAATCCAAGGTGCGCGCACTGGCCTTCTCGGCCGATGGCAAACGCCTCGCAACGGCGGGCAGTCCGGTGGTGACAGTGTGGCCGTGCGCATCCGCAAAAGGTCCGGATGGAGCCCGACCAATTCAGGTCGATGGCAGCGAGAACGAAGTGCTGGCGCTGGATTTCTCACCCGCCACCGGCCAACTCGCGACGGGCGATGGCGAGGGAACGCTGCTCGTCGTGACTTTTGAGAAGGGCCAATTCCGACGCAAGCGTGCGCGCCTCGGCACAGGCATCAGCGCCTTGGCGTGGCACCCCACCAAGCCTGTTCTGGCTGTGGGTCATACGAGCGGCTTGGTAACTTGGCTTTCGATGGGGGCCTGAGTGGTCGTCTCTCCGCTTTCGAGCGTGGGAGTGTCTTGAACGGCAGTTTCGAGCTCGCTCAAAAAATCGCCTGCCTCGGCTAGTGTCTCAACCGCTTCGGGCAAAGGCTCGATTGCCTCGGGGGCTAGGTCAGTTTCTTCGGGCAAAACAGCAGCCACCTGAGGCAAGAAATCCACTGCGTGAGGCAAAATATCCGCCACTTGGGGCAAAGCCTCTGGCCCGGTGGGCAAAGCCTCTGATTCGTCGGGTTGCAGTGCGGCGGAATCCGATTCGGCCTTGGACAATTCAGCAGGTGGCTCGAGGTTCGGCTTGGGTGTCTGTGGCACAATTGCCGCAGGCCGAGGGGCCTTCGGGGTTGCGACAGGCCGAGGCGGGTGGTTGTTTTGCGATTTCTCCTGCCTGTCTTGTGGCGGTCGGGCGCTTGGTCGCCGTGGGATTTCGAGACCCTTTGAGGCGAAGTCGATGACATGCCCTTGCAGGAGTAGCCAATGGAAATCTCGAAGGAGGGCCGACTCGCGGAGTGCGGCATCCGATGGCAGAGTGGGCAGCTCAAGGAGAGCCTTCCATTGTTCCGTACGGGACTTCCCAGCGTTGGATTCCAAATAATCAAGAATGGCCGCTAGGCTTTCAGAGACAGGATTGGCCTGGCGATCGAGCATCTTGGGCCGAGCTACTGAGACGTAAGTGATATTTTCGTGAGCTTTGAAAATCTGCAACCCACCGGCGGCAAGCTTTTGACTCAATACATTGGCCAGGGGGAGCGGAAAACGGATAAGGCTGTCGAGCTCTCGACGAGTAAACTCAATAAGAGAAGGAGCGGAATCATTCACCGGCGCGGAGCCTGAAACGATAAATTGATCACCAAGTTTTGCGATCACGCGGGCGGCGTGGTTTTTTTGAAAGTGCTCGGCGACCTCGACAAGATTTTTGAGTGGAGTGGGGTCGGTGCCTTCCGGCGTTTCGAGTGCAAAATAGACTTCCTGCGAGCTTTGTTGCTCACGCCATTTTTGCACGGATTCCTCATCCCGAACCATGCGAATACGAACTTTGTAGATATCAAAAGCCACATTGCTGAATCGCTCGGCGTGCAGCTTTTGAACCTTGAGTTGATAGTCGTGGAGATTGGGCGGTCCAAGAAAGACGCCGCTCATTCCACATTGGGCAATGATCGGATGCGCTCCCTTGGGCGGTTCCACAGCAATCCGCTCGCAGCGGTAAAATTTATCCAAGTGCGCAGCAAGAACACGCGCGGCAGCATCGCTCTCGCTGAGCCAAAGGGTCCCGTCTTCCGACACCTGAAAAAGAGCCGGGCCGGATGTGCGCTGGAATTCGACGAGGTAGCGGGCCGATTTTTCGAGGACCAAACGCGCGAGCTCGAAAAGCGAATAGGTTTTAACGGTGGATTTGATCTGCTTCAGAAGCCCTTCAACACCTCGTGGCTCGGGCAGAAACTTGACTTCCCATCCCTCTAAAAAAATCGGACGGGACGCGGGCTCGCTCTCTCTGCGACCTCCACCTTGGCGATCGTCACGACGCTGACCGTGGGGCGTTGCGGCAGGACCCTTGTCACCAGATGGACGCGGTCGCGATTTCTCAAATTTTTCACCAGAGGGCCTACGGGAAGTGCGATCCGATTTGGGGCGTTTGTGATCCCATCGAGCATCGGAGTCATCACGATCAAAACCGGGACGACCTCTTTCCATCGACTCGTCGTCAGTACGAGTGGAGGAAGAGGATAGCTTGGTAGATAGAGTAGATTCCTTGACCCATGAAGGCTGGAAGGATTTGAGCAAGTCCATTTCCAAGCCGGACAGGTCGGTGAGATTTTCCGAGTTAGTATTCATAAACCGCCTGAAGTTGCGGCAATCTGAAGAATGCCTCGGTTTGTCACAAGACAAATATTTAAGAATTTCTTTCCACGAGGGAACACCTCAGACAATGCCGGAGTCTTTGAGTCGCTGTTCAATATCGCTGACTTGAAGCGCCTCGACGAGGCCCCCGATGTCTCCCTCCAAGAAGCGATCGAGAGAATAAAGCGACACCTTGATACGATGGTCGGTGACGCGGTTCTCTGCGAAATTGTAAGTGCGGATTTTTTCTTCACGTCCACCACCCCCAATGAGACTGCGCCTGTGTGCAGAGTATTTTTCTTCCTCCTCGCGGCGTTTATCTTCGAGTAGCCGGGAGCGCATGATTTTGATCGCAGCCTCCTTGTTTTTCTGTTGGCTGCGGCCGTCTTGACAGCGAACGATTCGCCCTGTGGGAATGTGCATGACCTGCACAGCAGAATCCGTGGTATTTACGCCTTGCCCACCCGGACCACCTGCCCGGCAAACCTCGATACGCAGGTCCTCGGGTTTGATTTCAATATCCACCTCTTCGGCCTCCGGCAAAACGGCGACGGTGGCGGTGGATGTGTGAATGCGGCCCTGAGCCTCAGTCGCTGGAACACGCTGGACCCGATGGACACCACTTTCGTAGCGGAAACGGCGAAACACGGACGTTCCAGAGATTCGAAAAATAATCTCCCTCAGGCCACCAAGATCGGCTAGGCTGGACTCAAGTTCCTCGACCTTCAAACCAAGCGAATCGGCATAGCGGCAATACATGCGGTGAAGGTCGGCGGCAAAAAGTGCTGCCTCCGTTCCCCCGGTGCCAGCACGGATTTCAACAATGGCGTCCCGGTCCTCGTCGGGCTCAGGTGGCAGAAGCGAAACCTGAAGGGCGCGCTCAAGAAGAGGAACCTCCGGCTCGATACGATCAATTTCCTCACGGGCAAGAGCCGCCATTTCCTTGTCATCGGAACTCGAAAGCTCGCGATTTTCTTCAAGCTCGCGACGGGCTTTCGCGAGCCGCTCCCAAGATTCCAGAAGGTCTTTGGTGGAACCATGTTCACGTAAGACCTCCCGAGCATGTGGAGCATTGTCAAAGAGCCCTGGCGAAGAAATTTCGCTTTCAAGCTCCTCGAACCGGCGGCGCTTGCGTTCAATAAGAGGTTCAAAGTCCATAATGAAAGAAAAACGGTAAACAGGCGGATTACCCGTTTACCGTTTTTAAAAAAGAATTCGTGCTGCTAGGGCTTTTTGACGGCACGAGGCGCGCGGACCGTCCCGTAGCGCTGCTTGAATTTGTCAACACGGCCTGCCGTGTCCACAAATTTCTGCTCGCCGGTGAAGAAGGGATGGCAGGCGGCGCAGATACCGATCCTCAGGTCACGCTTGGTGCTGCGGGTGTGGTAGCTGGTGCCGCAGGCGCAGTTGATGTTGGTTTCTTTGTAGTCGGGATGAATATCTGCTTTCATGGCTTGG
>VFJO01000217.1 GCA_009886045.1 Verrucomicrobiota bacterium | reverse complement strand
GCGTATGCGCTTGCCAATCACGATGTCTTCGTAGAGCCAGTTTTCGGCATTCCAAACGGGGATATCTTTGTGCTTTTCAGGATCAGGGTTCGGGTTTTTCATAGGATGAAATTAGTGCGCTGCGAGAGCCTCACAACGTCGGCTTCGCAGACCGGGTCCGTGTCCGTAGAAACTCCTTTAAGAAGGCAACCTCGGCCTCGTCATACGCCGATCCGTCGGGCCGAAGCACGTCGTGGAACCACGGCGAGGGGGCGGCATCATACTGTTGCTGCCAGCTATCCCACGGATATTGGGTCTGGGATTTCCCCGCGACCAATCCCCAGTTGTAAGCTCCCACCCCATGGGCTTGGAGCGCGGGAAGGATCGCTTGAAAGGTCGAGCCCGGCGGGGTCGCCCACGGCACCTGCCGACACATGTATTCCGTGCAAAGGATGGGGCGCCCATACTCCCCAAGCTGGCGCACTTTGGTCAGCGTGCTCTCTGCATCTTGATACCAATGAAAACTGACAACGTCCGAAAGAGATAACTGCAGCCTCTGGAGCGAGGACAGAGTGCCCGGTTCAAACTCACCTTTCCAAATTCCGGAGGTGATTGGCTGGCTCGGCCGCACCGCATGAGCCCACTCAAACACGCGCAACAATAGCGGCTCGACAACCTCTGCTTTGCGCTCACCAAAGTCCCGGGAACCGCGCGATCCAACATTGGCGTTGTCCGGTTCGTTCCAGAGATCCCAGCCATGGATGCGCGGGTCGTCCTTGAACCGCTCGATCACCCCTTTCACATACCCTTCCAGAGCATCAAAGCGGGCCGGATCGCGCAGCACCGTCATCCCCGGTGATTGGAGCCACCCGGAGTTGTGAACATGCGGCTCGGGAGGTCGTTGCGTTCCCCGACGGGGGAACGGATGCCAGCACGAATCGAAAAACACAACCAGCACGCCAATCTCATGCCGCGCGGCAATGCTTAGGAACTCGTCGATGCGCCGCAAGTAGGCCGAGCCGTCGCCTTCCCACATGAGATCGTGGAGGAAGACGCGCATCGAGTTCATGCCAAGCGCAGCCGCCCAACCGAGTTCCCGGTCGATCACCGCTGGTGACCAAGTGTCGTCCTGCCACATCTCGAGCTGGTTCACCGCGTTGGATGGCAGGAAATTGGCACCCACCAGCCAGCCGACCCGCTCCCGCCATGCGTTCGCAGATTCGATTGACCAAGGTCGGGCGTTGGTTGGGAGTGGAGGTTCTAAAGCTGGATTATTCATAAACAGTCAGGACCTTGGGGGTTCTTAGGGTTCAATGACTGATCCGTAGCGTTTCATTTGGATTTCAGCTGATCTTCGCCGGCGCACCAGAGCCTTTCGGATCACGGTATTTGACGGTCTGCAAATGCTCGCAGTAAAGCACCAGTTCTCCGGCATTTTTGAAAACCTCGTAGCTCGCCCGGTAGAGGCCCATCTCTGGGTATTTGGGCGTCTTTTCCAGATCGGTCTTGATCGTATAAATCGTATCGCCGATGAAGACCGGTTTGATGAACCTTAGCTTGTCGT
>VFJO01000060.1 GCA_009886045.1 Verrucomicrobiota bacterium | reverse complement strand
GTCTTTCTTAGCGCCCTCAAGCCAGAGCCAGAGGAAGAGTGCCCCCTCGCTTTCATGCAAGGCATATGGGACATCCGCTGGAAAACATTCCGCGATCGCCTCAAGGGCAGCGTCTCTCTTTCGAAGATAGAAGGGCCGAATGATCTCACGACTCAGGCGGACGATTTCTCCACTCTCTATGAGCGGGCCCGCGATCGCTTGACCAAAATTCCCATTCGCCAGACCAGTCACAGCCATCATGGAAGAAATGGCGGAGGCCACCTTGGGAGGAGCAACGACAAATGCAGTGCGAGTGCCCGGCAATCCAAACTTTGAGAGGCTCATCACGTGTACGGTTTGCTCATTCCAAATCGGCTTGGCCTCACCGAAGACGATACCTGGAAATGGCCACCCGTAGGCGTTGTCAATGATGAGCGGGATATCCCGCTGCGCCGCGATGTCGCTAAGATGCTGGAGCTCGACATCCGAGATCAAGTTGCCACTCGGATTCGTCGGCCGCGAGACACACATGGCCGCCACATCGGGTTCAGGGTTGAGGTTTTGAAAATCCACATGGTATTTGAAACGATGCGGAGTTGTGCGCGAAATACTGGGCTGGACGCCAAGAAACATCCCGGGTTCGAGGGCTTGGTTGGCGTATCCGATATATTCCGGTATGAGCGGGAAAAGAATACGACCCGTCATCCCGTCGGAACGCCGACCGCCAAAAAGATTGAAAAGAAAATAAAATGCCGTCTGGCCACCCGGCGTCACCGCAATGTTCTCCGGCCCAACCGCCCAACCAAACTCCCGGCGGAGCAAATCAGCAAGAGCCTTGAGCACACTGGTATTGCCCCGTGGAGGATCATAAATGGCAAGCGTGCGCCGCAACACAGCTGGGTCACCTAGAATTTCCTCCATACGAATTTTCCAGACCGCCTCCATTTCAGGGATGTGTGCAGGATTTCCGCCCCCCAGCATGAGGGGAGCCGCTCCGATTCCGGAGAGTGCTTTTCCGAGATCGTCCATGAGGTGCTCGATACCGCTACCGCCAGAAAGGTTTTGACCGAGTGAAGAAAATTTCATTGGCGTAACGATGGGCGATCTTCACGGGGGGATCAACTCCGCACTCAGGCGAGGTGCTTGTTTTCAGACTTGAGGCCATCCATCGCCTGTGATTCTTTATTGCGCCTGTTGAATTTCCCGTCTCATACGCTCCCAATCAAAATCCCAGCCGACGTGATCGCCCGCCTCATCCTCTTCGTCGTGTCGGCATGCCTCACCTCCTGCGCCTCGGTGAGTGTGGAAAATATCCGGCAGCCATATGCCGATGCTCCAAACATAGCGCCTGAGGAAATCCTGATCCGCCCCTTTGCTCTCAATGAAGACGGGCTGCGCGTGGACCGGAAGGGCGACAGCTTCGACTCCTTCCGCGCCGACCTGCAGTCGCGAATGAATCGGCATCTCATAAAAAATCTCCGCACCCACGTGGCACCAGCTCGTGTCATTTCAGATGAGGACGGCCTACCCGAAGGAAATTACTGGCTGATCACAGGCCGCTTCGCCCGGATCAATCAAGGCAGCCGCCTCCTCCGAAGCACGCTGGGCCTCGGAGCAGGAGGAACGAAAATGGAAACCATCGTGGTCGTGCAAGATCTCTCAGGCCGGATGCCAAAAAGGTTTCTCAGCTTCGAAACCACCGGCGGATCGAATATCTCCCAAGGAGTGGGAGGCATCGTCACACTGCCCGTGAGCGGTCCCATGGCACTGACCTCCCTCTTCAACGCGGTGGATGGCATCCGCAGCGGCATAAGCTTCGACACGATGCGCACGGCACGCGAAATTGCAGCCGTTCTTTCGGAGTACCTCCACGAGCGGGATGCGTTGGGTAGCAAGCCCCCACTCCGACCGAAACGCCTAGGCCAGTTGCCCGTTGATCTTTCAATAGGAGGCTCGAAAAAAAGCCCCCCTAAAGCAGACGAAGCCCCCTGAACTCAAGCCCCCAGCAGGCACTCAAGCACAAGCGCAGTATCTGAGAAATCCTGGAAAAGAAAATCCGGCCTATGCTCGGCCAACTCAGACAAGGAATAATGCCCCGTTGCAATAGCCACCGTCCGAGCCCCAATCGCGCGCCCGCACTCGATATCGCGCGGAGTATCGCCAATCACAAAAATCCGCTCAGGAGGAAACTCGATGCCGTGCTTCTCCAAAGCGCGTGCGCGGGCCACTTTGCCAAGTTCATTCCGGTCGTGGTGGTCGTCCGCAAATGCACCAAACTCAAAAAACTTCCAGATGCCATAGTGGGTGAGCTTGATCTGCGCCCCACGGGTAAGATTTCCCGTGAGCAAGGCCAAGACGGCTTCCGGACGCTTTTCAAGGGCCTCAAGTACGGGAATAATGCCAGGCAATAAGCGCCCGGCGTGCAGAGGCATTCTCCCCGAGAGATGCTGCAAATACTCGTCCAAAAGAGCAGTCACATTCTCAGCACTTGCCTCGATGCCATGCTTCGCCAAAAGCTCACGCGCGATGCGCGCATCAGTCGCCCCAGCCAGCAGGATACCCTGCAAATCTTCCTGAACGCCAAAACGGTCCTTCATAGCATCTTTCAATGCCCCCTCCCCCGCACCTCCTGAGGTGATGAGAGTGCCGTCGATGTCGAAAAGAAGAAGGCGGCTCTTAGTTTCCATCCGCAACAGGAGGAGTTTCCTCGTGATCATCCTCTTCGTGCACCTCTTCGGGCTCGGGTTCGAGGATTTCCCCATGCTTGGTAAATTTGCGGTGGCGCTTGTTTGCCGGGAGCGGACTCAGCGTCATACCCACCGCTCTCCCAACCAGCTTCGGCTCCATATCCACATGCGCCATGCCTGACAAATCATCACGCACTCGTTGGACAACCAATAGCCCGAGATTTTGGTGAGCCATTTCGCGGCCGCGGAACTGGAGTTGGATTTTTACCTTGTTACCCTTGTCCAAGAAATCCTCCGCATGGCGGATTTTGGTAAGGTAGTCGTGGGCGTCGATATTAACGCGAAACTTGATTTCCTTGACCTTGCTGACGGTGTGCTTTTTTTCCTTTTCCTGCTTCGCGAGATCGTAGCGGAATTTGCCGAAGTCAACGATACGACAGACGGGGGGTTGGGCATTCGGAGCAATTTCGACGAGATCCAGTCCCAAACCACGGGCGCGGCGGATGGCTTCATCAAGACGCATGACGCCCAGCTGTTCATTGGTTGCGGCTAGAATCACGCGCACCTCGCGGGCGCGGATTCGTTCATTGATACGGATGTCCTTGATGTTAATAGAAGCTCCTCTGTGAGGGGTGTGGGTTCAGGTCACAAGAAAAAATCATCGTGACGCAGGGTTACTGAAGAAAAGGCGCGGGCAGCGCATTGAAAAAACGATGATCAAGCGCCGCATGCAGACGAAACAAAAACAGAAAAATGGCAGATCTCTTTACGAGTTATCATTTGTGAAACTACATAGATAACAAACAGCCGCTCGATACAAGGGGATTTTGAGTTTTTTTTAAAATGGTCACATCGCGCAGAAGCGGACCTGCAGCAAGTCCAAAGCATCTCGAGCACATTCAGCCGATCAAGAGCCTCAAACTGGAGTCGGCAAGGCCCGACCTGACTCGATCCAAAACACCTTCTGGAAAATCCTCGGGCAGTTCGCAATGGGAATCCAAAATTTTGCGTAGAGCCGACACAATGAGAGCCGGCTCGTCATCAGACTCACCGCCCATCTCCTGGGGAAAAGAAGCATCCAAAATCGCCAGCCCGGAATCCGTTTCTTCCAGCAATTCAGTGGCCCAGCGGACGATTGTATCAATAGCAGAGGCATCGGAAAATCGTTGTTTGACCAGCAAGAAAAGATCGGGCCTGGCGCGCACATTCAAGAGCAATGCCAGCAGAAATCTATGCTCGGGATCGGAAATGCTGCTCCGCATGGACTTGATGACCTCACGACGCAAACCCTCTTCCAGAGTGGCTTCGATACCCTCGGAAAGCGCGCCGTGCTTTTTTTGAAAGGTCTCCATCACGTTGCTCCACTCATCCAAATCCCGCAGGTGCGACATGCAATACTGCAACGTGTAAAAACCGCGCTCGAAGTCCAACTCCCGCATCATCTCAAGCACGAGATCAACATAAGCTGGATCCTGAACCTGCTCGAGCACGTCGAGCACCTGCCGACGCCTCAACATGAGCGGATCACTGAAAACCGGATCGTAAGCAACGCGCGGCGGCAGGTAATTGAATTGGGGGCCTGTACCGGGATCATGCTGCGTGCGCACGACCACAGTAACCGATGGGGTGTCGAGATGGAAAAGCGAATGAATGCACGAACGGCCTGAAACAATCGGCACCGTGCACCCTGTCTCAAGAAGGCAAATTTCCTTCATCTTCAAATCGCCCACAGCGAAATAGGGAGTGATCGGCTTCGGCTTTTCGAACTCGAATTGCGCGTGAATGCTCGATCCGGACATCACGTGGAATGCACCCGAAAACTCGTGCTGGTGAATCGCCGTTGTGCCATCCATCCAAAACAGAAGCTGGATGTAAAAACGGGCGTTCTCATAAACAATGATTTCAGGCTCACCAAATCCCGACTCTGTTTGCGAAGGCTGTGCATCATCCACTAGGAAGTCGTGCAAAAACCGGGGAAGATCCACATGCTCCCCTGGAGGCCTCATTGCAAGGGCTGCCCGGGCAATTTCGGGAAATTTATCCAACGAGAAATTTTCCTGTTTCCAAGACTTCAAGACCGCTGTTCCCAACTCATTAAAAAATGGATTCATACCTCACTCTCCCACTGCCGTCGGGCAGTTCACAAGCAGGATCGCTCTCAGATGGTTGAGTAACGCATCACCATCCGATAGGAAAGTCATCAATGAACAAACCTGCCTGTCCGATGTGCACAATGCCCGATGTTTTGGAACACTCCGAAAACTGGGAGTGCATGACGTGCGGCCATGAGTGGCCCCGCGAGGTGGAGGTGGAAAAGGTGCGCGTGGTGAAAGATGCGCACGGGAACAGGCTGGCGGATGGAGACTGCGTGATTTTAATCAAAGATCTCAAGCTCGGCGGGGGCGCCCAAGTCCTCAAGGGCGGCACAAAATCCAAGCCTATTCGGCTTGTGGATGGAGACCATGAAATCTCATGTAAAGTCGAGGGCGTCGCTGTGGGACTCAAAGCGTGCTTCGTTAAAAAAGCGTAAATCGCAATCTGAGGGAGTCTAGACTCTCAGAGAACACCTGAATCCCCTCGCGCCAAAGTACGACTCCGCACGGTTGTGGTACACGAACACGTGGTCATAACGGCGATCGCAAAAAAGCGCGGGAGAATGCTCCGAGAAGATCGCGACACTGATCGAGCGAGAGCGGCTTTTTACTCAGCGAGCCGCTCTCAGCGGGCTCAAACCTTGGCATAAACCTCAGCGCCCTGCTCGACAAATTCGCGGGATTTTTCATCCATGCCCTGCTCGAGCGCCTCCTCGGCGGTCACACCTTGCTCGGCAGCGTATTTGCGGACGTCCTCGGTAATTTTCATCGAGCAAAAATGCGGACCGCACATCGAGCAGAAGTGGGCGCTCTTGGCGCCTTCCTGAGGGAGCGTTTCATCATGGAATTCGCGTGCCGTCTCGGGATCGAGACCCAGATTGAATTGGTCTGCCCATCGGAATTCAAAGCGGGCCTTGGAGAGGGCATTATCGCGGTATTGCGAGCCAGGATGCCCCTTGGCGAGGTCAGCGGCGTGCGCGGCGATTTTGTAGGTGATCACGCCGTCCTTCACGTCTTTTTTATTCGGCAGGCCGAGGTGCTCCTTAGGAGTCACATAACAAAGCATCGCGCATCCATACCAACCGATCATAGCAGCTCCAATGCCACTGGTGATATGATCGTAGCCAGGCGCGATGTCCGTGGTGAGAGGTCCAAGCGTGTAAAATGGAGCCTCGCCACACCACTCGAGCTGCTTCGCCATATTTTCCTCGATAAGGTGCATCGGCACATGGCCGGGACCTTCGTTCATGACCTGCACACCTTTGTCCCATGCGCGCCTGGTAAGTTCCCCCTGCACCTGCAATTCGCCAAACTGGGCCTTATCGTTTGCGTCCGCGATCGAGCCGGGACGGAGTCCATCACCAATGCTGAAACTCACATCATACGCTGCCATGATGTCGCAGATGTC
>VFJO01000333.1 GCA_009886045.1 Verrucomicrobiota bacterium | reverse complement strand
GCATCGTCCTGCTCGGCGAGAACCTCAATGAGCTCCTCCATGCCAGCGCCATTGTGGAAGCGGTTGCCCCGCCGCCCAACCCAGAACTCTTTCCAAATGGGTCCACGACTGAATGGATCAAGCCCGGACGCTCGCTCTGGCAATGGTGGGCTTTCAACGATGCGGGCACCCATTGGTCCAAACAAAAGGATTTTGTCGACAAAGCGGCAGAGCTGAAATGCGAATACTATCTCGTGGACGAGGGCTGGGAGCACGAACGCCAGGAGTGGTTCAAGCCGGGCAATCCTGATGGCGCTTGGGAAACACTCAAGGAACTTGCCGATTACGCTGCCCCCAAGGGCGTGCGCCTCTGGGTCTGGCGCGGCTGGCGTCCCGACACCGAAAAGCAATGGGGCGGTCTCGAAACTCCCGAGAAACGCACCGAATTCTTCCGCCGTTGCCGCGAGGCTGGAGTCGCTGGTGTAAAAATTGATTTCATGGAAAGTGAGAGCCATGAAAGGCTCGCATTTTACGAAGCCTGCCTGCGCGCCGCTGCCAAGGAACGCATCATGGTTAATTTCCACGGTGCCAACAAACCGACCGGCGAAGCCCGCACTTGGCCCCATGAGATGACCCGCGAAGGCGTGAGAGGTCTTGAATTCAATAAGTGGGGTAACATACCACCGGCGCACTACACCACGGTGCCGTTCACCCACCTGCTCGCCGGACATATTGACTTCACTCCCACGACTCTGAATCCCGCCTTTTTCAAAGGCACCACTGCGGCCCTGCAACTGGCCAGCGCCGTGGTCTTCTCTTCTCCCGTCTTGAGCTGGGCCGATGACCCCGCGCTTTATCTGCAGAGCCCGGTCGTGGATGTCATCCGCGACATGCCGGTCGAATGGGACGAAACCCGCGTCCTTCCTCCGAGCGCGATCGGAGAAGTCGTCCTCATGGCCCGCCGCCATGGCCAGGAATGGTGGATTGCCGTGATGAATGCAGGCATGGCCCGCCAATTCGAAGTCAACCTGGCGGCACTCGCCGGAAAAGAAGTCGTCATCGATACCTTTCTTGAGGGAAAAAAGCCGCACGAATTCAATATCACCCGCGACGCGCCAATTCCCGAGTCCGGCTTGATTCATTTAGCGATCAAATCCGGCAGTGGCGCGCTCATTCGGGTAAAGCCTGCCGCGACGCCTCGTCTCGGCTCTCCAGCGTATTCTCCGCCCGTTCTAACAGCGGAGGCCATTCACCGCTACGTCGAGGAATTCAACCGCCTCGACCACACGCGTTTCGGCCAGGCGGTTTCCAACGAGGACGCGGCGCGCTGGATGGAGGAGAATGTGCCGCGCTTCGATTGCCCGGACAAGGAGATGGAGGAAATCTATCACTTCCGCTGGTGGACCTTCCGCAAGCACATCAAGGAAACGCCGGATGGTTTCATCATCACCGAGTTTCTGCCCAAGGTTTCATGGAGCGGCAAACACAACGCCATCAATTGCCCGGCCGCCCATCATTACCGCGAGGGCCGCTGGATCCGCGAACCGAAGTATCTGGACGACTATTCGGTCTTCTGGTTCCGCAAGGGCGCCAACCCCCGCGACTACAGTTTTTGGGCCGCGGATTCGATCCATCAACGCGCGCTGGTCCTTGGTGATTTCACGCTTGCCGTCGATCTGCTGCCCGAGCTCGTCGCAAACTATCAGGAATGGGAAAAAAGCCGGCTCTGTCCGGACGGGCTGTTCTGGCAGATTGATGACCGCGACGGCATGGAAGAGTCTATCGGCGGTAACGGCAAACGCGCCACCATCAACAGTTACATGTATGGCGACGCCCGCGCCATTGCCGCCATCGCGCGCGTCGCCAACAAGCCCGACATTGAAAAGGAATACACCGCCAAGGCGGAAAAACTCCGCCATCTCGTGAACAAAATGCTGTGGGACAAGGATGCGCTTTTTTACAAAACACTGCCCTACTCGAAAGATGGCGACATCGTCTCTGAGGAAACCAACTTCGTGGACGTGCGCGAGCTTCATGGTTTCACTCCATGGTATTTTCATCTTCCGGAAGCGGATGGCGGGCGCGAGATCGCATGGAAACAGTTGATGGATGCCAAGGGTTTCAAAGCTCTATTCGGACCCACCACCGCGGAGCAACGGCATCCGCGTTTCGCGGTTTCCTACAAAGGTCACGAATGCCTGTGGGACGGACCGAGCTGGCCGTTTGCCACCGCCATCACACTCACCGCGCTTGCCAATGTGCTCAACGATTACCCGCAGCAGGAGGTTCTTCGGGATGACTATTTCGAAACCCTCCGGACATATGCCAAATCCCACCGCCTCAAGCGGGACGACGGCTCCATCGTCCCGTGGATCGATGAAAACCTCAACCCGTTCACCGGGGACTGGATTTCCCGCACGCGGCTCAAGTCATGGAATGCCAGCGGTTGGGCCCCTGCGAAAGGCGGCATCGAGCGTGGCAAGGACTACAACCACTCGACTTTCTGCGATCTCATTATCACCGGCCTCATTGGCCTGCGTCCGCGCGCCGATGACATGGTCGAGGTCAACCCGCTTGTGCCGGATGGCACATGGGATTTTTTCTGCCTCGACCGGGTTCCTTATCATGGCCACATGCTGACAATCCTCTACGACCGCAGCGGCAAGAAATATGGCAAGGGAGCGGGTTTGCGCATCCTCGCGGATGGCAAGGAAATCGGCCACTCTCCCACCTTGGGACGGGTGCTCGCCCCGGTTGCCGAGTTAAATTAATAAATTAATAGAGATATATTTATGATAAAATTTCAAGGTAGTCGGGCTCAAATGGCGGGAAGTAAAAAATGTGAATATGTGGGACTGACCCCGCTGCCTGACCCCGCTGCAAATGGCGGGAAGTAAAAAATGTGAATATGTGGGACTGACCCCACTGC
>VFJO01000183.1 GCA_009886045.1 Verrucomicrobiota bacterium | reverse complement strand
GCGGCGAGCAGCGGCGCGGCTTGGGTGTCCCAGAAATGACAGTCGCGCTGGATGACAGCTGTCCACACGCATAGGACCTCGCCATCGAGATTCTCCTGTGTGAAAGGCTCGGTGAAGGTCTTGCCGTCGACCTCGCGCCCGCTTGCCAGATCGACGAGGCTGACCTTGTAGAGGGCGTCGCGGATTTGCGGCATTTTCTCGTGAAGCATATCGAGCGCCTGCTTTTTCCCGCGAATTCTCGTGGCTAGGCGCGCCCAAGTGTCGCTGAGGTCAGCTACTCCCGAGTAGCCGGAGCGCCGCATGAAATCAGCCACCACGCCGCACCGCAAGCGGGCCGTATGGTTTTGACCACAGCGCCGTTTTGATTCCTCGATGAGATTTCGTCGTAGGACTCGATGCAGCCATTGGTGAGCAGCTTCTAGACATCGCTCTCCAGCTGGAAATTCCGCGTCGTAGTGGACGAATAAACAAGCGTCCCGACCGTGCGCTCGAGCGCCTTCACAAAGGCCGCCCTCAGCGCAGAGTCTTCGTTGATGTTGTGCTCGCACTGACAGATTCCGCCAATGTGAAGGACTACATTAAGAAGCTCAGGAAGCGTGATCCCGCGTTGGATTCCTACTGGGGGACAAATTGTCCCCCAGTTGAAATGATCGCTGCTGACGGGAAGAAGCGAAAAATCAAAGCGGCTCATACCGAGTCTCTGTTTAGAATCATCCAGGCCATCCCATCCCCCAATGCCGAACCCTTCAAGCGCTGGCTTGCCGCAGTCGGCTACGAACGCCTCGAGGAAATTGAGAATCCCGAACTTGCCGCCAAGCGCATACGAGCCATCTACGAGCAAAAAAGCTACTCAGAAGAATGGATCGAAAAACGCCTGCGCGGTATCGTCGTTCGCGACGAACTAACCGACGAATGGAAAAAACGTGGAGTGAAGGAAGGAAAAGAATTCGCCATTCTCACTGCGGAAATCAGCAAAGCTACCTTCGGCATGACGCCATCCGAATACAAAGAGTTCAAGGCGCTCAGCTGCTCCAAGGAAAATCTCCGTGATCACATGACCGATCTGGAAATCATCTTCACCATGCTCGGCGAGGCATCCACCACCAAGATCGCACAGAAAAGGGACGCTCAAGGCTTCCCGCAAAACCAAAACGCCGCCAAAGCCGGAGGCGCCATTGCCGGAGGCGCCATTGCCGGTAACGCCCGCCGCGAACTCGAATCCGAAAGCGGCACCCAAGTTTCAACTCAAACCAATTTTAAACAACTCCCCGCACCCAAGGCCAAAAACCCCCTGAAATGACTCTAAATCCTATGTCCCACGGCATCAAGCCGCCACCCGTTACAGCGACATCGTCGCCACCATCCAAAATCCAAAACCCAACATTCAAAATCTTCCTTTCCTCCCGTTACCCGTTACTCGTTACCCGTTACCCGTTACCCG
>VFJO01000128.1 GCA_009886045.1 Verrucomicrobiota bacterium | reverse complement strand
GGATGTCGCACACGCCGTTGTCCAGATAGAGCACACTCGCACGATCCGGATGGAGGCGCGTCCACGCCGTCACATAAAGCCCGCCACGGGAGATGCCCACCAATGCCGGCTTGGCGGAAAGCCCGCGCTTGCCGTGCATTTCCTCATAGACCTTCTCCCAGACTTCCATCGCCCGGGGCGACCCGAATTGACCGCCTACACCGACATGGACCACATGCCACCCTTTTTCGACCAATCCCTCCTGAAATGCCTTCAACTGTCCCGGGAACTCGCCAACCCACAGCCAAGGATTTCCGGGGGCTGGTTGGTCCGGGACCTTGATCGTAACGGGCTTTCCGGCGATGGAGATATTCTCGACGGTGGAGGCCGAGGCGCTGGAGCAGAGGGCACAAGCGAGCAGAATGGTCGTGAGGACCAGCGGGGGTTTTGTGTGTTTCATGGGATTATCGGGTTGAAATTGCAAGTGGGTTCACCGTTCAACAAACCGAGTCGTGTGAGGAAGCGGTCGGCGGCGGTGAAGGGCATGGTCTGGAAGGGGTCTTTGTTGAAAAAGCCATGGTTTTGGGCGTTCCCGTCGGCAAGTGCGGCAAAGCTCAGAATCGAGCACAAGACGATGGCTTCTCGAGAGTGATTCCTGAAATTTAAAGGCTCACGAAAGTATAACCAACTCATTCTATGAGCTCTCTGATCCATGGTTAATTCCGCTGAATACTTCATTGCTCAAGGTAATCCGAGGTCGCCACCAGCTTGCCGCTGGACACATTCATGAAGCAGGCGGTCGTTCCTTGAGGCACGGGGGCTGTGGCAATCCATTTTCCGTTTTCCTGTTTGAGGGCGGCGACCGTTTCGATCCATTGGCGCTTCGAGGTATCGCCGGTGCCGGTGGTCGAGATGAACGCGGCAGCGTCCAAGGCCTTGGTGGAATTGAAGACGGCTGTGAGCGCCCCGCCGTCGATCTTCGTGGATTCAGGGAAGCACCATGGCTTACCATCCTGCACGACCGATTTGGCAAATGCATAACTCTCGGAGCGCCTCCTCGCTGGGCCATGACCGTGCCCCATCTTCGGCACGAGCGCGAATACCGAAACGCCAGAGACTTTATCGCTGGAGGCTGCGAGGGAATCCATCGGGAAGTGGGAGTCGCCAGTCCAAGAAAGCCACAGCACGGGCATGGTGGCCTTCTGGAGGCGAAGGTTCGGATCCCATAGAATGGGATAGAGTGGATTGTTGGCGAGGTGTTTTGAGTAATGGCTGGCCGCCTTGTGCAAGCCGCCGCAACCGTAGGTGGGAATCGCAAACGCAAACCGCTGATCGATCCCGATGACCGTGCTGGTGATCACGCCACCCCACGAGACGCCCATGATTCCGACCTTGGCGGGATCGACCTCCGGAAGGCTGCGCAGAAGATTGTTGGCCAAAATGGTGTCGGCCACGGCGTGATACATCCACTGGTCCTCGAGAGGCTTTGCAAAGTCCGCGTAGGTTCCAGGGCGGGCTGGACCACCGTGCTCGTGGCGTTGCCACTTCGCGCCAGCCTGACCATTTTGTTCGGTTTGACCCTCGACCGCGATACTGATCGCAGCGAAGCCCTGCTCGTTCCATTCTTTCACCCAATCCTTGAAGGCCGTGCCGCCGCCGCCGTGGACCAGCACGACGCCGGGCACGGGCTTTTCCTTGCTCGCGCCGGTAGGCAATCCGATCCATGCAAAGGCGCGCGTTGGGTTGCCTTCCCAAACCAACGCGTCAAAAAATATCGGCCTCACGGCGCCATCGGCTTGGAGCCCCGTGCCCTCGTGCACCGCAGGAGGAGTGGTCTGTTTCGCAAGCGCCTCGAGCTTGGAGAGCGACGGAGCGGGTGTGGTGCCTTGGGCGAAGGCGCCCATTCCGGAGGCAAGAATCATTGCTGCGATTGTTTGGTATTTTTTCATGGTGAAATCAGATTTTTTGGCGGCCCTTCCGCATCCAGTCCGGATAGAGGAATGTCTCGCAATTGTTTTTTTGGGGGTGCGCCGTTTCAGCCTTTCGCCTGCCAGGGCAGCTTCCCCGGCAAACAAAGAGAAATCCACCATACGCAGGACTGATTATCTGCCCTCTTAATGAATGTTCTTACGATTCCCCTTCCCCGTCTATCGCACATTTGAGCGATATCTCGGCTCGCCCTGCCCGACCTTTTTGGCTGGGAAACTTCTGACCCCCTCGAATCGACACAAGCAAAGCCCCCCCTACTGCCATACCTCAAAATATGTGAATGTGTGCTGACCCTCTACCCGAGTGGCTGGTCACGCGTGGCAGGTTAAAGCAAGAGTTTCGAGCGGTTGGTTTTCAGGGAGCGAAGAAATCCCTGCCCTCGCGGGAAATTTTATCGGCCAATCCTCGGGGAGTCGATTCCCCCAGGCGAAGCAAGTCCACATCAAATACAACAGGTGCCTGCTCGAGAGCCTCGCACGCATCCTGCCACTCTTCCGCCGTGGCTTCAGGAGCCAACACCGCCAAATCCATATCGGACTCTCGGCGCGCGCGCCCCAAAGCTCGCGAACCGAACACCTTTGCCCCGCAAACGAAAGGCCTGTCCTATAAGATTCCGAGGATCGTTTTCCAATCCTTATTTCTCAGGCCAAAAGCCATGTTTAATCCCATTCCAAGTTTTGAAGTTTTTGCGAGGCCGATTCCAGCAATGCTGCGTATTTCGATAGAATGCGGGCTTAGATGCGCCCGGAGAGTTCCTCATCGTGGGCATGGCTGGTTAGGCTGCGATCCACAATCATCTAAAACCACAGGTCCGCCTCCTCAGCAGTCGAAATAAAATACGATATTGCTTCCCTCAATTTCGGGACTCCAGTTCATAATTCGATTGAAATGGTCATTTCAAACGGTCATGTTGAACATATAAAGGTTGGATCCGCTGAATTGAAGACGCATCTTGGAAGGTTGAGCAAGTGATTTGTCTGTAAAATGGTTTCTTTGATGAGATGAGAAGGGGTGATTATTGGTTGATTGGTTAGTTGAGGTGAATGGGGTTGAGGTAGGCCTTGGAG
>VFJO01000289.1 GCA_009886045.1 Verrucomicrobiota bacterium | reverse complement strand
CGCTGATAGGGTTGCGTGCTCTTTGACGTTCGGCAAAAATATGAACCAAGTCATCGACAAGACAATCGACGTTTTTGTGGACTGCTCAAAAATGGTCGCATCATCAGCTGATCGTGATTTGATTTCGAGGCAGATAGACTTTCTGCGTGATATTAAGGATTCTTTACCGAAATATGGCACCATGCGCCATAAACTATCGACATTTGAGAAGTTGATTTCTGACCCTTGGATGGAAGATTCGATTGTATATAATAATCTTTATACTGCATGGTCGGAATTTAAGGAATCCTACAAGAAGGAAGTTAGTGGAATGACGGTCAATGAGCGCCTTTGCCATATGGGGTTGATGGATGAATTTGACGCGTGTCATTCTAGTCCGGCTAAGATGCGGTCGGTTTTAGCCGCAGTTTTTTTGTCGCCTGATAATATTGAAGCGATAATCAAGGGCCGTTGATTGCGATTTTATTCGGAATACTGAAACCACTAAGATCCAATGCGCATGAAAATCTCTGGAGCCAGAAACACAAACCTTACTGAGCCGAACCAGGCGCTACAGCGAATGAGCATGCTTGTCACGGATTATGCTCCGAGCAGCATGCTCCGCGCCAAGCACGTTCATCGCTGAGCTTAAACGTTAGGTCACAATATGAAATCGTTCATTCTACTATTCCTTTCCCTGGCACTTGTTTGTTCGGCAGTCTGCCAAGACAATACTCAACAGGTTCAGTTTGTTGACGCGGTGACTGCAGCCCTGAAGAAGCAAGATCGCAATGCGTTTTATGACCTCGTATCCTTCGACAAGTTGGACAAAGACTGGGTTGTGAATAACAAGATGATATTTGAGGACTATTTTCGACAGGCTCAGTCTTCGCCCTCCTTCACAGCGAGCCTCAGCTCCTCCTCCGCATCGTCCTTCGCTACTTTGCCTACACAGCAGTATACCCATCCAGTAATTGGCACCTACTTGATGCACATCGATCCTGACACCACTATGAACCTTCCGGTTTGTATGGATAACGGCAAGTTTCGGATT
Organism: Verrucomicrobiota bacterium; assembly: GCA_009886045.1. Taxonomy (GTDB): domain Bacteria; phylum Verrucomicrobiota; class Verrucomicrobiia; order Chthoniobacterales; family Terrimicrobiaceae; genus UBA967. Next base: position 2,804 of record VFJO01000289.1, on the reverse strand, counting down.
GCAACCATTATGCCAAAGCAAAAATAGACCTAACAGAGCGATGCACCTAACCCCTACAAGCTGGCACTTTCGATGCGAAGCGGGTTTCGACTTCATAGCGGCCCCTTTGTATCGGCATCGGGCGTGCCAGCTTTCCGGGGCAGGTGATCGCGGACGTTAGGCAATGAAAAAAAATTCAATATTTGTCGGTGGGTTTTTCTGTGGCGTGATTGCACTTCTCGCTTTCCAGCAGCTTCAACTTCGACTACTCCCGTATCGGCATGCAACTCCTGGAAATTTTGATGTCCGTTTTGCAACGAAAAGAGTGTCTTTTAAGGTCGACTACAATCAGCCGGTATTTTTGATCGACAAATCCGGAACGCAATTCAAGCTGGAATTTATTCCCGCCTCAAATGGGAGGATCGATTACAGCTGGTCGGCAGTCACAGAACCCTCTCGAAAAGGTAGTGGAACAGTTTTCGAGAATTATGAGACGGTTGGAAAGACTCATGATGGAGTAAAGGTGAAGGATGTTGGAAGCCAGTTGAAGATCGAGATTGAAGGCTTGCAGATCGAGTGGTCATCCGGTGGGCAGTCATCCGGCTATGTCTATTTCCACCCCGACGATATCACAATAACCCAAACACCGATCGGCGAACAAGCCGGTGGTGGACAACCGGCTACCCGCCCCGAGTCGAAATAATACCCATGATCACAACCCTTAACCCTGTTGCGGAGTGGCGCTCCCGGTAGACGGTGCCACACCTCAACGTTAGGCGTTTTCCATTTCAACCCGCAATCCAAACAACCAAACAACACAAATGAACTCAATAATTCTCGATCCCTCATTGTTTCTGCTTACTCCCCCGATGGATCTTAATCATCGATCTCGCGGCACAGAGCCGATCAGTTCTCTGCCGCTGAAATTAAGGACAGACCGATCTATCGGCTTGTTCGGTGCGAGGCGTGATTCGGAATCGCTGATTGGAGCACACATTGGTGTAGATTTGTTGGCACCCGCCAACGAAGAAGTTTTCGCGTCTGGTCCGGGCGTGGTTGTTCAAGTTGGCCCCACAACCACTGGTTGGTTTGTTACCATACATCACTTTCCCTACGATCTCGGCATCGTTACTTCTTACAGGCATATGCAGAGTGTCGTGGTTACCAAAGGCGAGATTGTGGCATCGGGAAAATTGCTCGGGCAAGTCGTCGCCTACTCCGCAAGTACTCCATCTCACTTACACTTCGAGTTGCGGCAGGTTCTTAACGAAAGCTTACTGGCTGAGTATTTAGTCATTTACCGTCCAGATCCGACGCTTCCTGCTGGCGGGCCTCCGATCACGCATTTTGACCTGTCCAAAGTGTCTCCTAATCTCAATCTCGGTGATACTTGGCATTCCTTGCCTCTTAATCCTACCCGCTCCCTTTATAATTGGGAAAAGAATGGATTTAAGAATGACCCAACGACTCGCCACCTAGAACCGCGCGGAAAGCTAACAATGTTCAATGAAATCGTTAGAGATCGGATGTTGAGATTTGTCCGTGTGCAGGTTGCCAACAGTCAGAACCAGATTTTTCTCCCACTCTTGAACCCCACACCTGATGAAGTAAGTCTGATCGAGACTTTACGCGCGGCATTTTTCCGTCAATCGGACGTAGAGTTAGTTTGGAGAGATTCATTGTTTTTTTCTGATGTGCAGCCACCGAAGATGAAGCTTTTGGTCGAATTGGTCGTTCATCAATAACGCCTAACGTTTAAGGGTGTAGCGGAGGCGAGGCACGAGCCCTCCGACTGCACCCATGGTTGAACAAGCCCGGTTTGTAAGGGGGAGGCGGGGCGTATGCGGTTTATGTTTGAAACGGGACTCTGGGGAGTGGAGGGCAAGCCGGTTGGGCTTGGAAATTTGCCTCGTCGGTCGCTTTCGAAAGACGAAGGCAAGGCATTTTCAGCCTCCAAGGCCAGTTTTTCTTGTCTGTGGTGGGTTTTTGCAGTTTAAGTTTAAGTTTAAGGGGTCAGGAATTAATTCTTGACATGATCTCGTCATTGCGCTTCCCTCACTTCATGCCAAGACAAGTTCGAATCGAGTATGCTGGGGCCTTTTATCATGTAATGGCGCGGGGCAATCGGAGAGGGGATATTGTTTTCGATGACGAAGACAGGAAGACCTTTTTGAGAACGCTGGGAGAGGTTTGCAAGCGGGCGGGGTTTCGGATTCATGCGTATGCGTTGATGAGTAATCACTACCATCTGCTCTTGGAAACTCCGCAAGCGAATCTCACGGCGGGCATGGGTTGGTTTCAAAATGCCTACACGCGGCGGATCAATACACGGCACCGGCTGTGGGGGCATCTTTTTGGAGGAAGATACAAGGCGATCGTGGTGGAGCCTGGAAATGCTTATTGGGCGATACTCGATTATATTCATCTGAATCCGGTAAGGGCGGGGCTGGTTGCGGGGAGGGATGGCATGGAATCGTATGCTTGGAGCAGCCTACCACTCTATCTGAAGGAGCAATGGGAGCGGCCGGAGTTTTTGGAGACATCGATGGGTTTTCAGGTGGCGGGCTGTCGGGATGATGCGGAGGGGCGGAAGGAGTTTTTGATGGGACTGGAGCGGAGTGTGGATTGGGGCAACCCAACGCAGGCGGGGGTGGTGTTTTCCTCGGAACAAAGGCGACCGGAATTATCGGTGCATGTGGCCCTGCGGCGCGGGTGGTTTTTTGGTTCGCAGGCCTTTCGGGAAAGTCTGATGGCAAAACTCAAGATCAAGTTGGAGGACGGCGGGAGGCGGAGTGCGAATGGATACCACGGGCCGGAGATCAAGG
>VFJO01000071.1 GCA_009886045.1 Verrucomicrobiota bacterium | reverse complement strand
TCATTGAAAAACAAGTATATAAAAAAGTCACACATTTCGGAGGTCAAATTTCGAAAGATTCTGAAGTGTTTTTGCGTAGATATACCAGCCCTTTCCGCAGCGGTTTTGAACGGGGTCAACCACAAGACTACGCAGCGAATTTACAGTTTGCTTCGTGACCGGACAGTGGATATGGCCATCGAGGAATCCAAGCCGTTTGTCGGGGATATTGAAGTAGATGAAAGCTATTTCGGACCCAGGAGGGTTCGTGGCAAAAGGGGAAGAGGAGCGTCCGGTAAAATCCCTGTTCTGGGCCTGCACAAACGACAAGGAAGAGTGTTTTTGAGTGTCGTCAAAAACTGTTCCAGGGCAGAGCTTATGCCAATTCTTCAAGGGCGAATTGTGGAAGGCAGCGACGTCTATACCGACGGTTGGAAGGCTTACGATGGATTGGTAACAAATGGTTATCAACACCACCGCGTTCACCATCATGAAAACGAATTCGCGAGAGGAAAAAATCATGTTAACGGCATCGAATCTTTTTGGAGTTATGCGAAGTTTCGCATGGCAAAACTTCGCGGAGTCCGGAAGGAAAAATTCCTCATTCACCTCAAAGAATCGGAGTGGCGTTTCAACCATCGAAGTGATAACATCTACTCAATTCTGCTAACGCAAACTCGCCATTTTCCCCTCTAAACTGGACAAGACCCAAATTTTTAGAGGACAACATGGCGAGTTTGTGTGTGTGGTTTTGATCTGCCGCGTGGAGCCATGAAACACTAAAGCAGAGAACCCTTGTTGTAAGCTCCAAGCCCAGTTGAGCCCTTTCGCAACGGAGACAAAAGTCGGCATCCACCACCCAAAAAAAGATGATTTAAGGAAAAACTCTCCCCCTATAACGACCAGGCAGTCTTACCAAACATCGCTTATTTTAACCGACCGATGGTTTAAAAGGCGGAGCCATTTCGCTCTAGCAGGGTGTAAAAACAACCCTGCACCCGTTGTTATTTTTTCTTGGCGGTGTCTTCGTGCTTCGAAGGACAGATATCGCGAAGTTCGCAATTTGGGCAGTCGGGTTTGCGCGCAGGGCAGCGGCGGCGGCCGTGAAAGATGAGCCAGTGGCTCAGGTTGGTCCAAGAATCAGTGGGAAACAGGTGAATGAGATCGCGCTCGATGCGGATCGGGTCGGTGAATTTCGTAAGACCAAGGCGCTGGGAGAGCCGAGAAACGTGAGTATCAACAACGACACCTTCATTTTTTGAGAAGGCATTTCCGAGAACGACGTTCGCGGTTTTGCGTCCAGCGCCAGGGAGAGCGGCAAGCTCAGCGAGGGTGCAGGGAACTTCACCGCCGTGCTTGGCGACGAGAGCTGCGCCCATGGCTCGGATATTTTTGGCCTTGTTGCGATAGAAACCGGTGGAGTGAACTAGGGCTTCCATTTCCTCCTGCGGGACGGTTGCGTAATCAGCCGCAGTACGGCAGCGAATGAAGAGGGCTTTCGTTACGAGGTTGACTCGTTTGTCGGTGCACTGCGCGGAGAGGATGGTGGCGACGAGGAGCTCGAGCGGGCTTGAGTGGTCGAGCTCGCAGTGGGCATCTGGATAAATGGCGAGCAGGCGAACCAACAGCTCCCGAGCCATGGCAGACGGGCTTGCAGCGGCATTTGAGCCACGGCTGGAGGATATGGCGCGGGGCATGCCTTACTTGGCGCCGAGAGCCAGGAGTCGCTGCTTGGCCTGCTCGGCGTGTTTATCGGTTGGAAAATCTTTAACGATTTGAGTGTAGGAGGCCTTGGCGCGATCGAGTTGCTGCACCTTGAAATTGGGGTCCTGACTGTCATTGGCCTGGACTTCCAAAAGCTGGGCACCTTCCCAGAGTCCTTCGGCGGCGGCGAGAGGGACGCCTGAGTAAAATTGAGGAATCTTCATGAAAAAGTCGATCGCAGCAGCGCAGTTCTCGGCTTTCTTTTTGGGGTCGGCCTCGGCGTTCATCTTATCCTTCATGATATTTCCATAAAGGAGGAAGGAATTAGCACGCAGCTCAGCGGTGGCGTTCTGAGCGCGGATGATGCCGCCGAGGAGTGTCATGGCTTCATCGGGCTTTTTCTGTGAGCGAAGTGAGGTGGCGATACCGTAGTCGGCTTCGAGCACTTTAGGCGACCATGGGTAGGTGGTCTTGAGCTGCTGGAAAAGCTGGCCGGCTTCAGCTGTCTGACCACGCTGCTGAGCGACGCGCGCCTTGCCGAAAATGGCTACGGCTTGGGCCTCCAAAACCATCGGGGCAATGGTATTTGGTGCGGCGCCAACGGGTATCGGATAGTCGGCCGCGAGTTTATCGAAAGCGGCCTGAGCCTCGTCCACCTTGCCAGAATCAAGAAGCGCGAGTCCGAATACATCAATGTCCTTAGGTGCATAGACGACATCCACGTTATAGGACTCGGTCATCTTGGCCAGGGCGCGAGGCTTGTCTTTTTCTGAAATGAAGCCAGCCAATGCAAAGAGAATCTTGCTACGTGCACTGACGTCACTGGCTTGATCAGCTTGGGCCTGCAAGGCGGTCTCGACGCCGGCATCGTCCTTCAGACCGGAGCGGATGAGCAAGCGCTGGCTGGCAAGGAACGACTGGAGGGCGAGCGACAAATCGGGACTCTGGGGGTATTTTGCTAGGAGGTTCTCGATGGTTGCGGAGGATCCTTCGACGGCTTCCTTCCACTTCGCGCGATCGGCTTCGTTGAGCGATGTGTAGTTCGTCGCGAGGCGCTCGGCGGTGGCTCGTTGGAGCTCGGAAACGGTCACAAGTGCGGAGGCGGCCTTTGCATGGTCGGGATAGCGCTCGACAAATTCTTTCCACGTTGCAATGGCCTCGTCGACATTTCCGGCTGAGGAGGCATTTTGCCCGATGCTGTTGTAGGCGAAGTAAATTTTGTCGTCGCTGGGGTATTTTTCGATGAAAGCACGCATGAGCTTGTTGATCTCAGCGACATTCTTTGCAGCGGCGAAAACTTGAGCACGCGAAAAGTAGGTGAAGGGAGCGGGTGGCGAGTCGGGATATTGATCGGCGACTTTGGCGAGAGTAGCCACACCTGCGTCGTTCTGCCCGGTTGCGATCTGGGCATTTCCCAGAACAAATGTTGCAAGAGGGGTGAACGGGCTTTCGGGATTTGTTTTCAAGAAGGCCTCCAAAAGCGGGATGGCTGCTGCGTTGTCGCCCTTTTGCTGAGTGCAGGCGGCCAGCCAGTAGTTTGACTCCAATGCCTGCGGGGTGCCGGGATAGTTGGCAATCGTGAGCTTGAACGCCTTGATGGCGTCATCCCATTTGGCGGTGTCGCGATAGATACATGCGATGCCGAACTGGGCAACGATCCCAACCTCCGGTGGTGGATTTTTTTTGAGACTGTCTTGAAATGTTTGCAATGCCTCGTCGTATTGCTTGAGACCCAACTGAGCTTGGGCCTTCTGCGCGACAGAGAGCCCTGCAAGACGACCTTGGGGATAGGATTGTATGGACTCGTCAAAGAAAGGGATCGCTTTGGCGGCATCGCCTTGGGCGAGTACCATATTTCCAATCACAAACGGCAGGTTTTCAGCTAGAGGCTTGCCTTTATAGGCGGCTTGGAATGCCTGATAGGAGGCGAGAGCGGGTTCCACGGCGTTCTGCACGGCGTAGCCCATGGTTTTATAGTAGAGAGCGCGCATCTTCTCATCGTCGCTGGTTAGAAAGGGTGTCACGTGGGTGAGAACCACGCGAGACTCGTTATATCTGCCGGCATTGAAAAAGATTTCACCGAGCTTGAGAAGGGCTTGCGAGGTCTGGTCCGGCTTTGCACTGATCTCGGCGAGTTTTTTGAGTTCGCGTTCATTTTCCTTATCGAGTTGGTTTTTCAGCGCGAGATTCTTTGCGCGCAATGCTGCGACTTTCTGTGGAGCAAAAGATTTCACCTTGTCTTGCTGCATTGCGACGACGTCGTCCTTTGGGAGGATGGCCTTATAAGCGTCGGCAGCCTGCTCATAAATCGCCTGCCGGTTGGCTTCTGGGCTGAAAGAAGCACTCATAAAAAGGATTTCACCGAGCTGGAAATTTGCATCGTTGACGAGGGCAAGGTCTTTTTTAGCCGTGATGATCCCGCTTAAAATGACCTCAGCTTGTTTGAGGAGGTCGAGGCCCTTTGCCTTGTCACCTCCCTCTCTGGTGAGTTCGTCGCCACCCTGCGAAGCAAGAGTAATGGCAAGGAGGTTTTTGCTGCCTTCGATGGTTGGAGAAGCTGGGAACTTCTGCACATTCTCGCGGAGATCAACTGCCGCTTTGTCAAACTGAGAAATCTGGTATTCGCAGAGAGCGCGGCCATAAGTGACCGCTTCGAGATCCGGCGACTGAGGATACTTTGCGATGAAGTCGGTGTAGCTCTTGATCGCCAGGTCGAAGATGCCTTTACGGCTGGTATCCGAGGGAGGCAGGGACATGGCTTTTGCCGCCAGAATCTGGCAGCGCAGATTATCAATCAGAGAAACCTGATCAGGATTCAGCGCAGGACCGACCTTTGATTTATCCAAGCTGGCGAGCGCCTTGTCAAATTCGCCCAAATAAAATTGGCAGACACCAAGCTGAATGGTCGCCGACTGGACGAGGATATCTGTGGGATAGCCCGTGATGATGCCTTGGTAAGCGGCGGCAGCACCCTTGTAATCGGCGTTTGAAAGCAACCCGTAGGCGGCTTCATTTTCCTGAGCTGCAGCCTGCGACTGGGCGCGCAGAGCAGTTGAGAAGAATGAAAAAGATAACAAGGAGGTGAGAACAAATGCAGAAAGCTTATTCATGGCAGGTCCTTCATAGACGAAGCTGGCTTCTGATTCCAACCGATTTTTAGATTTCTCTTCCGAGAAGGAGGCTTGATTTCTCGGTCAATTTCTCCAAGGTATGTTGGTAAATGGATGATTCAACCTCGCCGTCTCCGCCGCCCTTGCCGACGAATGGGAATGATGTATCCGCTCGTCAATGGGCGGTCATTCTTCACTTAAGTGCTCTTGCTGGGCTTGTCATCGTAGGGTTCGGCCACGTCCTCGGGCCTCTTGTGATTTGGCTCCTCAAAAAAAACGACCTGCCGAGCTTGGATGCAGTAGGAAAAAACGTACTCAATTTCCAGATTTCCTGGAGCATTTGGTTCCTAGTTTCAGGTGTGGTCGCTGCGTTCGGTTCCTGTCTCATTGTCCCACTGGCACTACCTGTGGGCACTTTCATCGCATGGTTAGCATTTGTGATCAACGGAGCAATCAAAGCGAGCAATGGAGTGAATGTGAATTTTCCGCTAACGGTCCGCTTCTTCAGTTGATTCGACTCAGCGAACGGCGGCTAACTCAAACGTGGAAATGCTCCACGCGTCGACCGATGCCTGAAAGAATCTCCCACGAGATCGTTCCAGCTTGGCTTGCCAGATCGTCAACATCGATTCGCTCAGCGCCATCGCGACCAACCAGCGTGACTTCATCGCCAAGCCGCACTTCAAGCAACATCGAAACATCGACGACGATTTGATCCATCGTGACCCGCCCGAGCACTGCGCATCGGACTCCGCGCACAAGCACAGAGGCGCCGCGACCTGAGACCTGCCTCGGGAAACCGTCCGCATAGCCGACGGCCACCAATGCAGTACGGATCGGCTTTTGCGCAATAAAAGAGCGTCCATAGCTTACACTAGCGCCGGCGGGCAAGTCGCGAAGTAAGACCACTCGAGACTTCCAAGAAAGCACAGGTTCGAGCTCCATCGAGTATTCCGGCAAAGGAGAAACCCCATAAAGAATCAGCCCCGGTCTCACGAGATCAAAGCGGTGATCCGGGCGAGTCAGAACCCCAGCGCTATTCAAGACATGAAACTTAACCCCGGGTGCTATTGCCCTCAACTGATCACTGAGCACGTCAAAGCTGGTCAGTTGGGCAATCGTGAAATCCGCGTCCTCATCGGCTGAAGGCAAATGGGTCGAAATACTGTAAAGAAAAACGCGTTCCATACCGAGCATTTGGTGCACCTCATCGACAGCCAGAGCGCTTGAGCAACCCGCACGCCCCATGCCCGTGTCGACTTTGAAATTCACTCGCACATCGCCATGTCTTGAGTAAGCAAGGGCCTCCTCCGCACTGGATGCGGTCACGATATACCCACTTCGTACAGCCATCTCGTACTCTGCAGGCAAGCATGGGCTCAGCAACATCACGCAGCGACCGGTGGAGGCCGAGGCGACTTCCAACGCCTCTTTGACATTCGCCACGCCAAAAACTTCCGTATCACGTGCCAGAGCCCGAACCACACCTTCAACTCCGTGCCCATAGGCGTTTGCCTTAACAACAGCAAGAATCCCAGGTTGCGGCCCGACGTGTTTCCTCACAAAAGCAAGATTTCGCTGAAGTGCGCCGAGGTTGATTTCGACCCATGTGCGGAGGTGATCTGGAACAGAGAGAGCGGGCATGTGATGATGAAGTGGAGGTAAGGGGATTCGAACCCCTGGCCTTCTCATTGCGAACGAGACGCTCTACCAACTGAGCTATACCCCCGGTAAATGTATGGTTTCGCAACGCGCGGATGACATGTGCGAAGGATCGCAATCAACCACTCGGCTTCCGCAGCGGCAAGGAAAATCAGGGAAAGCATTTTAAACTACCCACCCGCGGCACAAGATGTTTTTTTAGGAACATCGCAAAGCAAATTTTCAAAGTCCATGCCCCTTCCACCTCTTGGATCTGCACGCAGATTGGAGCTCGGGAGCATTATGCCATACCACGTGTGCTACACCGCTCGGGTAAGCTGGAGGCACTCTATACAGACTATTGGTCGTGCGGTCTTTGGCAGAAGTTCCTCCGCTCTCCGCGCCTCACAAGCAGGCAGCATGAGGATTTGAGCGATGCGGAGGTGTATTCCTTCAATGGCACTGCCGTACTCGACGGTCTTCGCAAACGCGTCCGTCCTAACACAGATGCCTACAGCGAATTTCTCCGCATAGGCAGCAAGTTTGGCAAACAAGTGCGATCGAAACTCATCAAGCGCCGCGAGCAGCACTGGGAAAATACGATTTTTTTTGGCTACGACACAGGCTTCCTTGCAGGGGCTGCGTGGGCGAAAAATCAAGGCGCCCATTGCATCGTTTGTCAGATGGACCCCTCACGCACAGAATTCGATCTGGTGCGCGCGGAGGAAAAACGGTGGCCCGGCTGGGCGAAGACTCCGATCCTTGTGCCAGAGGCATATTTCGCTTGGCGCAAAGCTGAGTGGGCGCTTGCCGACGCCGTTGTGGTGAATTCGCAATGGACTCTCGACGCCCTCGTCCAGCAAGGTGTTCCGAGCGAAAAAATCCACATCGTCCCCCTCGCATATGAGGCCGGACTGGACGAGAACGAAGACTCCCCCACCCCGCTTAAGCCCGACGGCGAGCCACTTCGAGTCCTCTTTCTGGGACAAGTGAATCTGCGCAAAGGCATCCCATACCTCCTTGAGGCCGCGAAGCTCATTAAAAATATCCAAGTCGAAATTGCCGGTTCGATTGCCATCGCTGACCAGTTTGTGGTGAAGGCTCCCCCGAATGTGCGTTTCCACGGCGCCGTGACTCGCGACCGCGTGCGAAAATTTTACCGTGAGGCCGATGTTTTTGTTCTGCCCACAATTTCCGACGGCTTTGCTCTCACTCAACTCGAGGCTATGGCTCACGGCCTGCCGGTCATTACCACCCCACATTGCGGTCAGGTCGTAACAGATGGTCTCGACGGTTTCGTTATCCCAGCGCGAGACTCCGCCGCACTTGCAGACCGCCTGAGAACTCTCCAGGACGACCCCGAGCGACTCCAGGCCATGCGCGAGGCAGCGCAATTGACCGTGCGCAGGTTTAGCCTGAACCATCTGGATAAAAATCTCCGCACCCTCGAAGCTTCTGTCAAAAGTCCAAGTACGGACACGCTGCCATCATTCGACTGAGCTACCGGCGCGGGCCTGATCCTCTTTCCATTTCAAATAAGCCGCCCTCATAGCCCGATACTCATATCGCAGTGTGAGGGCCTGCCTGCGAAAAAGATCCGCCTGCGCAAAGTCCTCCTTAGTCTCAAAATCCTTTATGATGACATCAATCTTGACAAAGGAGCGATCGATCACCTCAAGTGAGGAGTGAGTTGGAGCGGCTTTAAAATCATCAATGTTTTGCCGAATTTCTCGGATAGTGCGCGCGGGAGAGTCACAGCCTGTGAGACAGAGTAAGGCAACTCCAACCACCAAGACAGAAATCGAGTAGAGACGAGCGAGAAGGGAAGATGTTGTCATCTCACAACGGAGCGAACTAGATTCCAGCTCGCATGGCAAACACGCAAATCGAAAATATTTTTCCCGGAGGAGAGCGTATTTGCGCAACGGAGGAAGATACTCGGCAAGCGGCTCACGATCTTGCTGCCTGCCTAAGCCGAGACGCCATCCTGAGCCTCGAAGGCCCCATGGGCGGTGGAAAGACCTGCTTCGTCAAAGGCCTCGCCGAAGCGCTCGGTTGCGACCCGAGAGAGGTCTCCAGCCCAACATTTACCCTCATCCACGAATACCACGGAGGTCGATTGCCACTCGTCCACATGGACCTCTACCGCATCGAAACCCAGCCTGAGCTTGCTCCACTGGGATTTGATGACTATCTCGCCAGCGATGGCATTGTCGCCATCGAGTGGGGAGACAAGTTTGCAGAAGAACTCCCCGCACGCACTCTCCGCCTCGTTTTTTCCGTAGAGAACGAAGGCCGCCGGCTTCAAATCCGCTCATGACTATTCTGACCATCGAATGCTCAAGCGGTACGGGTAGCATCGCAGTGACCCGCGACGGCGAAATCCTCCACAACTATTCCTTTGAAAATGCCCGTGGACGCGGCACGTCATTTTTTGCGCTCCTCGAGAAAGCAACTCGCCAGACCGTCTCGCTGGACTCGATTCTCGTCGGCATCGGACCGGGCAGTTACAACCCGTTGAGAGTTTCCATTGCGGCCGCATGGGGGGTCGCTCGTGCGAGAGAAATTCCCGTGCGTGGCATTTGTTCTCTCCTAGGCTATGATGCTCTGGAGTACCATGTCCTCGGAGATGCGCGGGCAGGCCAATGGTTCCATGGACACATACGCAATGGCCGCCTCGCCGCTCCCCCTGCCCTACTCAAGCCTGAGGAGGCTTTATCCCAACTCACGGATGGGATTCCGGTATTCACCACATCGCCGCTCATGGAGTCTGCGCATTGCAAATCTCCTCAAGCCGTCCAACTCGCCTTCCGAGCCGATCAAGCGGAAACCGCTGAGCCCATCTACCTGAAACCTCCTCACATAACAAAACCCGCACCTTTCCAATGACCCAACCACTCCAGCCCAGCGCGATTCAAAAAATCGGAGCCGAACTCGCCATCGCTTGGAATGACGGCAGCGAGTCCTACCTTTCTCTCGAATTCCTTCGCCGTCACTGTCCCTGTGCCGCGTGCGGGGGTGAACCCGATGTCCTCGGTCAAGTCGCTCTTCCTGCAGTGACGTACAACGATCGCAGCTTCGACCTCACCTCTTGGCAAATGGTAGGCGGCTATGCCATACAACCTTCCTGGGGCGACGGCCACTCGACTGGCCTATTCTCTTATCCCTACCTCCGGCGCCTTGAGCGCATGGCCAAATCGTGAAGGCATAAAAAAACCGCACTGGTCAACCCAGTACGGTGTGAATTTTTTAGGAAGGGCGAGATCTACCGCTCCATTACGTCCGCGTAGAGGCGATGCAGTTGTGCGGCAACATTCGACCAAGTGAACTTCTCCTCCACCAAGCGCCTCCCGCACAATCCCATTGCCACAAGCTCTCCATCTGTCATTTCAAGCAATGTCTGGAGTCCCTGCCGAAAACTATCTTCATCATTCCGAATTTCCAACGCCGCTCGACAAGCAAAGCCCTCCGGCAAATTGCACTCAGGGGTCATCACCACCGGCAAGCCGGCAGCCCACGCTTCCAAAACCGACATCGGCAATCCCTCGCTCAAACTCGGCAAAATGAATGCGTGGACACTTTGCAACAACGCTTCTTTGTCTGCCCCATAAGCCGGACCGACAAAAACCACGTCGGCGGCGTCGAGAGCAAGCGCCTTCGGCGCTGTAGCGGGTAGCGAGTAACTGGTAGCGGGTGAAGAAGCATTTTGACCACGGATTTCACGGATTGACACGGATGAAGAATATTCCCCGGAAGCACTGGGGTCATTCGCGGTGCGAATGGTGTGGCCTTTTTGATTGTCCACCTGCAAGCCAGCTTGCAACTGGGCATCCAAAAACTCCTTTGAATCAGCAAGCCGATTCTCCCCAGCGCTTCCCATTTCCCTAGTTTCTGCACGCATTGCCTCAGCAGGGCCATTCGCGGAGCGAGTGGGCGATGTGTTTTCAGAATCCCGTGCAAGCTCGCTTGTGGAGGGATTTGAAAACGAAGCGCCAGCTTGGCTTGCCCAAGCACCGCCCTGCGCTTTTGTATCATCCGTGCCCATCCGTGTAATCCGTGGTTCAATGTTTTCGTGTTGATTCGTGTCCTTAGTGGTTGCAACCGCTGTTCTTAATCCGAGATCAGCGCAAAGCGCCCTCAACTCCGCCTCATGACCTCCCTGGTCCCACCCGGCGATCACGAACTGCCACTGCTTTGAATGATGAATTTTGGATTTTGGATTTTGAATTCCGGCCCAAGCGCGAAGTGCTCTGACGAGTCCTTTTTTCGGGTGGATTCTTCCCAGAAACAAAAGCTGCCTCCTGCCTCCACTTGGCTTATCAGCCCTTCGGCTCCCGGCATTGCCCAGTCCCGGCAGGTTGACCCCATTGGGAATGATTTCGATCCGATTTTTGAGCCCGTAATTCCTCATTGCAGCGGCTTCCGAGTCGCAGAGCGCATGCAGGCACGCCGCGTCGCGCAGGACCGCTTTTTCGAAAAGCCAAGCCGCCGCCACCTTCTTCCAACGAGAGTTCGCCAATGCCCAAGCATCCAGCATTCCCCTCGGCGATATAAGGTACGGCGTCCGTCTCGTCTTCCACTGTCGCCGTGTCGCGACGGACGGGTACTGCCACAACCCATGAAGATGGATCAAATCAGACTCCGCTTGGTCAAGGGCCGCATCCATTTGGGGTGACCACGCAGCAGCTCGAGGCCCGATATACGAAAAAGCCTCCGCTTCCAGAGGTAGCCAATTTTTTTTATCGAGCTCCCAGTGCTTGTCCCAAAGCCCGTAAACCCGAACATTCACCTCCCGCTCAGTTAAAGCCTTAGCGAGGGCCCTGACACTCTCGAAAAGCCCGCCGGCATGGCGTGAAAGGGAGCCTGTCGTTAGACCTAGTCTCATTGTTTTTCAAAAAATTCTCCAAATGCGAGACGTCGATCGCGTTTCAAATTCCCTGCCACGTCTGTCGCAATTTAAGCATGGCAACCGCCCATGTCTGATACCAAGTCTCTGGCTTTACTGGTGAACCTTGGCAAGCTTCTTGAAGCATGTCGCCGAAACCAAGTCGCATCCAGTCCTCGAAGGGAAAAGCAAAACCTTTTTTACGGTTTTGCCTGAGCCATTCAGGCAACTCTGGCACGGAATCTAGGAGAAGATTTTTATGTGGGCGGTAGCGAACGTTTGCTGGGATCGAATTCAAAGCTGAAAGCAATTCCAGATCCACAAAGGGAACCCTGAGCTCGATCCCATGAGCCATGGAAAAAACATCGCTATCGCGCAGGAGCTGGTTGCGCAGGTAGCGCGAAGCCTCGAGGGAGGCAACTTTTTCTGAGCCCGCATCCGCAAGGTTGTGAATATGCCAATCCACAGGCGACGGTTTTGTTCCTCCAAAAAATTCTGCCAGTGCGTTGGCCTCTGGCTCTGTGAAGATCCCACGCTGGCAATGGTAAGCCTGCAGCCAATTTCCCCGGCCGGCCAGGAAGAGATGGAGTCGTTGCCATTTGGGGATTTTTTTTAAAGCCACCATTAAGGTGCAAAATGGACGCAGGACGCCAAGCAACCCGTGCAGGGAGTGCAGTATCGGAACGGCTTTGAAGGAGGGATATCCACCGAAAAGTTCATCCCCCCCTTGGCCAGAGAGCGCGACCTTGCAGCCGTGCTTCTTTGCAAGCTTGCAAACGAACCAAGTATTGAAGCCATCGATCGTGGGGAGATCTATCGCTTTAAGAAAATGAGGAATCTCGCGAGTCGCATCATCGGATGAGACGATCCACTCGTGGTGCTCGGTATCGAAAAACTCAGCCGTTCGGCGCGCAATCGAAGATTCGTCGGCTTGGCTTTCGTGGAAGCCGATCGAGAAGGTCTGGATCCGGGCCTGGGGACCAAGTATTTGACGGGTTAGGGCCAAGAGGGAGGACGAGTCAAGCCCGCCGCTCAAGAAGAGTCCCACAGGCACATCACTCTGCAGGTGCCTCGCCACACTTTCCCCGAGTTTTTTTCTAGCAAATTTTGAGGCATCGGATTTCACGACGTTTGTGGATCGGAACGAGACTGAAACCCAACGGGTGATCTCCGAGTGTCCATCCCGCCAGCGCAGAAGCCCCCCTGCGGGAATTTGCTTGATGGATTTGTAAGGAGTGGCTGGCTCTTGAAAAGATCCCCAAAGAAAATAATCGCGAATACTTTCGACATCTGGCGCCTCATCGCCATCGAGCAACACGCGCGCCTCAGAGGAAAATTTCAAGAGACCGTTTTCAGCTTTGTAATAGAGAGGCTTAATTCCAAGGGGGTCGCGAACGAGAAGACCTTCGCGTTTCAAATTATTCCAAAAAGCAAAGGCGAACATGCCTTGGAGTTTTGGAATCGCAGCCTCCCCATCTAAGACTAACAATCGAAGCAGAACCTCGGTGTCGGAACTGCCTTGAAACACCTCACCTCGTTGAATCAACTCCTCGCGAAGATTTTTGTAATTGTAAATTTCCCCATTGAAAACCAAACAGGCTTGAGCGGTAGGGCACTTCTCGGCGGCTAGAGGCGAAACATTTTGAGAGGGGAGCACGTTGAATATCCGCCCTTCGCACAAAGCCAACATCGGTTGATTGCCACTCTCGGCGGTGTCAATAATCGCTAGGCGCGTGTGCACCATGGCCACATCCTCCGCGCACCACACCCCTTGGCTATCTGGTCCTCTGTGCAGCATGGATCGCAAAGCCTCAGGAGGAAAGCTGGGATCGACCTTTCCAAATTGGCCAGCAATGCCGCACATAAATTACGCAATCAGACGCCTGCAAAACATGGTGAGAATAACTTGAGCTATCGGACTGGGACCCTTGGGAGGGAATTGAAGGGCGGTCTCAGCTGCTCCCATAAACCCCTCAGCAAAGCGTTTCCTTCCCCATTGGTGAATGATTTCGCGGCTGCGTTCACCCATTTTGATCCGAGAAGAGGAATCCATATTTGAGATTTTGAGTAATAGCTGAGTCAAGGAAGGGCACTGTGATGCTACGAAAGTATAACCGTTTTCGCCTTCCGCTACAAGATCAATCGCGCACCCACAGGACTCACTCACAATGACAGGCAGTCTGGATGCCATTGCCTCATTAACAACAAGTCCCCACTGCTCACTGAGACTCGCATGCACAAATGCGCCTGCGCCTGCATAAAAACGAGGCAATTCATCTATTTGACGAAACCCCGGAAAATAAACACAAGCACCTGAGTGGATATTCGCGGAACATTCCCATGGCGCAGAAAACTCAATGGGCAAACCCAGTTTCCGAACGTGATTCACGAGCGAATCCTTCAATTCCCCATCCCCCAGCAAAACAAAGGGCCAAGGATTTGCTATTCCTTGCGATGAACTGCACTTGACATAAGCAGCATAGGAATCTAGGAGGGAAAATAGATTTTTTTTTGCGATAAAACGATTTGATGCCAGAAAATAAGGCTGTTCAGCAGGGCCAGTGGAACTTCCAACTTGATCTCTCCAAAAGTCTGAACGCGAAATGAAAAAATCGTTGTCAACCATGTTGTAGCCTAGGAAGATACGTTTTTTGGACATTCCAAGTTGGATGAGGTAGTCGCGCTGAGGTCGCCCACCAACAAGCGCGCTCGAAGCCAATGAAACTATGTATCGCTTGATGATTTCTCTTAAAAAAACCCTAGGGGCATCCCACGCCGTGGACTCCGACATAATGACCGCTGGAATCCGTTTTTGCAGACACCACTGCAGAGCAAGAAGAGGGCCTGGAGTTGCCCAACCTGGAACAAAAACGACATCCGGTTTGACTTGGTCCAAAACTCCAAAAAGTCTCTTCTGGAAATCCGCTCGCGTCATATGCCAACTCGTTCCTGACGGATTCAGTGTGTGCGTTTTAAAATCAGCGCTCAATCCCTGCCACTGGTAACTTGAACTATCCGCACCAAACTCAACCGCTGTGAGATCCACCAACTCCGCAGCAGCCTTTAAACGCGCCACGTGATAGGGCCCAAAATTATCAAATAAGATAGCTACTTTCATGGCTAACTAAAAAATACGCTGAAAGACGAAGCTATCCATCCCCCTTGAATCGCTTCCATACATTGAGCATAAAAAACCCAAAGAAAAATGGATACAAAGTAATAAGCGTGATATCTCGGCCTAAATTAAAGGTTAAAACCAGCCCCACCACAAGCAGGAGGAGACGCCCAGTTTGCTCACCCTGCAAATCTTGCCTTGCCAACAAAGCTGCCCACCACGCCATAATAAATGCTGCACCTATTGGGCCAAAAAACCTTCCGAAGTTCACCACGCCTTGACCAATCAAACCCGTGGAAATCGTCGCCCCGACTCCCGCGTTGTTAACAGCGCCTCCCATCCATTTCTGACCGCGTGCGATCGCGTAGTCGATTCCAATCATCGGCTTGTCTTTCCAGATTACCCTTGGGATCGGATTTACAAGCTCCGCAAAATAGCGTGATCCCCAGTTCGGCTCAAATGTTCCCTTTTCAATAAACGAATTCACCCAGCCCAGTTCTTCGAACATATTCAGACCCGCGTGCTTCGTAGTAGATCCTTGCAACCTCTCGGTAACGCCCGCAATTCCCACTTCTTGGAAAAGAGTGGCAACATTTGCCTCGCTTCGAACTTGGATGACAAACTTCATCCATCCATTCACCACAAGAAACGCAATGGCCAGAACCCCGATTTTAAGAAAAATATTGGCTTGGAAACGAATAAAAACCCAAGCCAAAAGACCCGGCAATATCACCGCAAGCATCAAATTTCTAACGCGATCCAATATGAACCACGGAGCGCTCAGCACATAAAATGCCAGCGCCATAAGACGCGTGCGTTTGTTTTTGGACAAGGCAAGAATGACTCCGATCGAAGAAACCAACATGATATGGAAATACCCAAAAAACGCAATAACGGCATCGAAACCCGTGCCCACCCGACCACGACTCCAAGGATATGCCTTGCCACTGATGTACGGCGCAAACATACCCATGAAATCAAAATTTGTTTTGAGCATCGCAATGGCCATCAGTCCGATCCAGAAAGTGGCTAGCATTCCCATAGCAAGATCGAGACGATGCTGAAAAACAGGTTTATCAAGCCCTCCCCAACGAGTGATCAAAAGCAAATGGCTTTGAGAGCCTAATAAATCCTTATTCATCAAACGATGCATGGAGGGAGCAAAGATGCAAAACCCGAGCACGAATAGAACAACCTGCCCCCAAGCTAGATCCAGCATATCCGCACCAAT
The DNA here is from genome assembly GCA_009886045.1 of Verrucomicrobiota bacterium. Taxonomy (GTDB): domain Bacteria; phylum Verrucomicrobiota; class Verrucomicrobiia; order Chthoniobacterales; family Terrimicrobiaceae; genus UBA967. Next base: position 5,989 of record VFJO01000071.1, on the reverse strand, counting down.
AGTGGCAATATAGATTGTGTAGTCGTTGTAAAGAGCATCGCCAAAATACCACGCCGACACCGTCCCAAGCACAGCCAGCATCGGCAGACCAATCCCCCCCTGCCTATGCTTCCAAGCATAAATCATCCCCCCCGCAGTCAACGCCAAGGCGAGATAAAAAGCTACCGGCAAACTAAATGTTTCGTCAGGCATGAGTCGTTAAGAAATAGAAAAATGGAAATCGAGAGACTAGAAAATTATTTCTCAGTAAGTTACCATCAAGATTTCATCGGCGCTTGGCATTACAAAAATAAAAAAAGCCTACCACCCCTCAATCTCGCTTTGAGAATGCAAACTCGTTTTTGAGTGGAAACCTGCTTTGCCAAATCAGAATTTCTTCATTTTAAAAAACCACAGCTCATAAACAGCAAAACTAAATGATTTTTTTCTGTGGATAAATTTAGCGTATCGCTCGGAGCAGAGCCTCAGCAACCCGCTCCACCGTGATTTCCTTCACGCAATTTCTTCCCGACTGGCACACTGCATCATAAAAACAATCGCAAGGCACAAGTGGTTCAACGATTTCCCCTCGTCCATACAACTCAAACTCATTTTTGTTAAATATATTATTAAATAAAATAAGTGGGACCCTCGCCGCGATAGCCAAGTGCATTGCCTGAGTGACACTTGTTACCAAAGCATCACACCTCGAAACCATTGCATAAAAGACATCCAGCGACTTGACCCCAGGCCACAAGCATCCAGTTGCTGCCGCCAAGCGATCATTCAGAGCTATCTCCTCAGGCCCTCCAAGAATAACAGGCTTAAGGTCTGAATTCTTGAGTATTGCGATCAAAGCAACCCAATTCTTCTCAGGCCAAATTCGTGTCGGCCAGCGCCAACCTGCACCCGTATTAAGACCCACCCAGCCGTTCCCAGGTAAAATTTCTTCCGCCAATCTCTTCGATGAATCGACAGGTTCACGAAGCCAATACTCCTCACCGCGGAACGGCAATCCCACAATATCAAAAATCTCCTGCACGTAGCTTAGATTGTTCGCTTTGCTGTAGGGATTGTCCAACCCCGTGGCAAACTTGTGCCATGCCCGTTCATCTACCGGATATGGAACTCCATTTCGCAACGAGTAGCCCGCATACTGCTTAGCCCGGACTTGGCTCGCAATAGCACAAGCCTCAATATCCTTGTCCAAGTTCCAACAAAAATCCCATTCCATCGACGCAATCCGCGCCATGACCGCAGCTGTCGGTTTTACTGCTTCGCAACACTCTGGCGGCATCAACTCCGGGGAATGAGTCACCCAAAGCACCTTCGTCCCTGTTGTAAGCGGATCCAACGCCCGTAGCAAAGGCGTCGTCCGAATCACATCGCCAGCCGCCCCGAGCTTAATGATCACCCCCCGTCCTTTCAACGGCAAATACTCGTCGCAGGAACAAGTCTTTCCAGCTCTCCGATGCGGCCCGCAAGGCAAATCACCCCGGTAATGATAACAATCCGTCTTCAAGTTTTTAAGTATCTCTTCAGCGTTCATATTTTTAAACCGCTCAAAATTTCATCCGATTTACACTGCACATTGGCTTTCGCTATAGGCGTTTAGTTATCCGCTGTCAACCGCAGCGCTGTGTCCTTTTCAGCTTTCTCACCCCTCAGAATGCGAAGCATATTCCACTGGGGTCAGCTTTTTCACCACCTCAACAGCCTCCAAAATTTTTGCAACATTTTCATCCCACGAAGCAAACGCCTCATACCCCTCCCAATCAGGCTCGCCACTGGTCACTCGCCACTGGTCACTCGCCACCATTTTCATTCCCTCTGTAATCGCCCTTATATTATCCGGCTCTACAAAAACACCAAGGCGAAATTTTTCCACACAATCCTTGAGAGGACTTTCACCGGCTGAAGCCAGCACTGGTCGCCTCGCTCGCGCAGCCACATTCAAAACGCCACTCTGGGAGTGAAACGATTTGTCATAAGTCAACACCACCACATCCGCCGCCGCAAAATAACTGGCCAATTTCTCATCCGGAACGAAGGTATCGAAAAACTTGACTCTTTCCGAGAGTGCCAGTTCCTGAGCTAATTTCCGGTAAAATTCGACTGGCTTGTCTTTTTGGGACTGTGCCTTGCCCATGACGATCAAGTGCACCTGAGGGAACTCTGCTAAAGCACGAATAACAAGATCCAAGTTTTTATTGTCTCGAATGTAACCGAAGGCTAAAAAAGCTAGGCCACCATCTGGAATCCCCCACCCCGCCCGAATTTCGGCAGTGTTTTCAGGCGATTCTTGGAGATCATAGACACCCACGGGAGCCTCCACCACTTTCACATGTCTGGGCACAGGTGAAGGCTTAGGTAGTCGTTGATGAACAATCCCTATGGAAATTGGCCAATACGCCATCTTCACCGAAAGTTCATGCCACCACTTCGGACCAACTTGAAAATCCCTTACAGGATCATGCAAGTTCGCGACATAGGTGACTCCAAAAAGCCTCGCCAAAATCCAATGTGGCCAAATCCAAAGTGGCGAGAGGTATTCCGAATAACTCGAGATGAGAACAAAGTCTGGTCTTCTTCTCATAACCACCCAGGCCAATCGCCACTGATCAACTAGGATTTTCAAGCTTCGGTCCAACAACTTTCCTAAGCGTCCAGCAAGACAAACGAATAACGAAAACTGAAAACTGAAAATTTCGGCTTTTTTATATCCCACATTCCTTCGATCTAAAAAATCCGAGCCACATAGTAAAACAACTTCGCCTACGGATCCGACGCCACAGTGAGATGATGCAGCTGCCCAACGCTGCAAAGCACGCGCCTGATAGTTGGCATGCTCTGCGATCCCTCCTTGCGAAGTCGGACAATAAATCAAGACTCTCACTCGATTATTTTTGGTTCTGGTGCATAGTACCACTCTTTCCAAAAAAATCCGCTTCCACGTTAGTGCAATGGGCTTTTAAATCGTGAAGTTTTCTCAGTTCATAACCGCTTACCTCAAGCAAATCTACCAGCCTTTTACCACTTACATGATTCGAATGAATCTCCATACTGATCATGGCTGGACGCACGCCGCGAGATAAAATTTCTGGTAACGCTTCGTATTCTGCTCCCTCAATATCCAGTTTGAGCCAAGAACCTTCCGAAACCTCCGCCACGGTGCAGTCAATGGGAAAATTAGATTGCACTTCGTTCACATAGCCAGTGTAAGACTCGCCCACATGATAGAAAAGCGTTGTTTCCTTAGACCAAAGCGCTTTAGGAACTATTTTTGCAGGAATGCCATTCGTCTTTAAGTTGCTTGCAAGTTGAACCAAATTACTAGCATCCGGTTCGTAACAGACAATTGGAATATTTGGGAAATACGCATGTGCAATCATGGAAAACATGCCAATATTAGCTCCACCATCAATGATCAATGAGGGACTAATCCTCGGGGGCGAGTAGGCTCCCCAGATAACCTCACCACCGATAAGATAATCAGCTTTGTTGCCCTTACGCATCAGAAGTTTACACTCCCGTGAACAAACAACAAGATTTAGCTCCACATTCTCACCCAAAGCGCATTGGTCTAGAATTTCTTCAAATCGCTCTCGCATTTTGGCTCGGTGATTTCCCATCGCGGCCAAACCGCCGCAAAGAAATGCTACCCTCCAAGATGAAGGTTTAGAAATGCTGAGAACTCTCCAAAAGAGCTTAAAGATTGTTATAAAACTGTGCATTGAGAGGCTAAGCTTATCCCATCCATGGTTTGTAGCTCAAGTCGTAAGAAAAAACGACTCCATTTTCTAAACAACGACTCCCAATCTTCCTAGCGGGATTGCCTACAACTATCGCATATGGTTCGACATCCCTAGTAACCACAGCCCCAGCCCCCACTACTGCCCCCTCGCCAATAGTAACCCCAGGCAAGACAATCGCCCGATATCCAATCCACACGCGATCCCCAATCAAGACATCGCCTCCTCGATCCTCAAACGTCGCAGACCGAGGGTCGTGTCCGAGAGTCAAAATCGTTGCTTCTGGACCGATCGAGACATTGCTTCCCGTGCGAATCTGGAACTTCCTGCCGTCAAACAAGCAGCCGAAATTAATCACATTCCGCTCGCCAAGAAAAACTTTTCGGCCATTCAAAAACCGACACCCCATTTGGACACCGGATTTCGCACCTAAACTTCCAAGCCAGCCTCTCAAATAAACCTCCCGCACCCTCCGAGATGGGAACTTTCCGGCCCAATAATTATAGCCATAAGCCAAAATTGCTCCTGCAAAAATCCTCGCATTCATCATTCAGAAATATTTTAAACCACGGATGGCAAGGATGGGCAAGGATGAAAAATATTCCTCGGAAGCGATGTAGCCATTCGGGGTTTCAATAATTTTGCTGACAATAATTTTTCTCATTTTTTTCGAGCAAATCTCGAAAATACTCCACCGAAAAACTCTTGGCTGCAGTTGTTGCCCGTTCCATTGCGCTAACCCTCATCATTTCAAAATCCTCTACTACATCTAAAATCGCCTCCGCTAAGCTTTCCGCACTCCCCTCCTCACAACCCACCGCTACACCATATCCCTCAGCTTGTTCAAAAAGAGTCGTGCCCTTCGTCGCGATCACTGGCATTCCGTGCTTCATTGCCTCGATAACAACACGCGAAACGCGCAACCTGTAAGGAGAACGGTAAGGCAGCACCATCACGTCCGTTTGTTCCAAGCGCCGCTCATACTCATCACCTTGAAAGTAGCGGTCAATGACTTCCACTTGCGGATGGTTTTTTAACCAAGGATCGAATTGAACGAGATTCCCTTTTTCATCCTGAAAATCTTCCACCCATTGGATGGCGAAGCGGAGCGGCCTGACGGCCGCTGTGACGAGTAACTGGTAACGGGTAACGGGTTGAATCTGACTTTTTCCAGTCGCCACTCGGCACCCGTCACTCGGCAGCTCATTTTTCAAGATGAGCTTGATAGCCTCTTGAAAGATGTCACTCCCCTTCTCCCACCTCGCCGCTCCGTAACACCCAAAAAGAATCGGCTTCGCCGCTGTCTCTGAGTTAAGAGTCGAGCTTTCAAAGCCGAGTGCTGAAGCTGGGCCATCCGCAAAGCGAGTGGGTGATTTAAAAATAGACGAGTCGGCAGGCTTGCTTGCCAGGGAGTCGGGTTCGGAAGAGCCAGTTTGGCCTAACCATGCGCAGCCCTGCTTCTGAACAAAACAGTCCTCGGTGCTCTCTGTGTCCTCTGTGGTTATTCCATCTTTAGGTTCTTCCCCTCCGCGTCTCCGCGTCTCCGCGTGAAATTCCACCGGATGAGGCAAATAGGTCACCCTCATTCCGATCAAACTCTCAAGCGCCAATCGCATCGCATGCGTCTCCACCCCCAAGACCACCCGACCACTCTCCACTTCCATCCTCAGCTGAGCAAGTAACCATGCCATCAGCTTGGTAGTCGGCCCGCCATTCCAGAACGCCCGCCGCGCATTATCCAAGTGGATCGGCAAATTGGGAAAAAACAGAAGCAGCCGTGATTCTCTCGGAACAGATCCTGTTTTAAGCAGTAACCACCATGCCAGCAAATGATGCACCAACACCGTTGGAGCGAAGATCCAGTCCAGAGGAATGGAAGTGGCGGGTAGCTGGTAACTGGTAGCGGGTGTAGGCGCCTCCGGCACTGTGGCGTGTAGGGAGTGACTTGTTGCGGGCAAAGAAGAAGCAGATCCACCCGCGCCGCGAGTGGGCGATGTGTTTTCAGAATCGCGGGCAAGCTTGCTTGTGGAGGGCCTTGAAAACGCAGCACCAGCACAGGTTCCTTGGGCGTCGCCCTGCGCCTTCCCCATCCGTGTCAATCCATGTAATCCGTGGTTAAATTCTTTAAATACTCGCCTCATCGCCACAGATGTGGCCCACGCATGTCCCGGCACTCGCGCATAGCGCCTCAACGCTCCCGCCCCGTCCCCCATCCGATGCCAGATCGACTCCGGCAACACCGGTCTCGCCCCCGTCTG
>VFJO01000156.1 GCA_009886045.1 Verrucomicrobiota bacterium | reverse complement strand
TGTGAATGTGTGGGACTGACCCTAAATTCTAAATTTGTGGGACTGACCCTAAATTCTAAATTCCGAGAACACAACCGAGCGCCAGATAGAGCAACCGAAGGTTGGCCCGAAGGGCGAGCCGAGCGGGAGCGAGCGAGTCAAAGGTTGAGAATGAGTTTTTTCATAGGGGTAAGCTGCCGTTTGCTTTGAGTGGAATTTGCATGATTATTTGGATCCGCCAAAAATCCTCTGACTGACATAAGGGCGACTAAATGTAAAGTGCACTTGCAATAATTATTCGACCGATTTGGATGCAGCGTCTGGAGAGGGCATGGCAGGAGGTGCCCTTGCTGTGCCTGGCGGGTGTGCGGCGAGTGGGGAAGACTGTTCTGGCCAAGGAATTTGACGATTCGGAGTTCCTGAACTGTGATTTGCCTGGGGAGGTGTGGCGGTTGGAGAATCCCGAGGCGTTTTTCAAGTCGGTGCGCAAACCGCTGATGATTCTCGACGAGGTCCACCAACTGCCCGATCCGAGCCGAATTTTGAAAATCGCGACGGATACCTTCACTCATTTGCGCGTGCTGGCGACTGGATCTTCGACGCTTGCAGCGAGCCGCAAGTTTCAAGACACGCTCACAGGGCGGAAGTGCGTGGTGGCATTGACTCCGGTTGAAATTTTTGTTTACTTCGGGCATTTGTTGTGCAAATGGTGTGCCTATGCAAATGATCGCTTCAAGAGAATTGAGTTCCAAACCGGGCGCGGTTTTGTCCAGGGTGGTCTCGGAGGGAACCATGGTTGTGACGCGGGATGGCCGGCCGATGGCAATTTTAACGCCGACTTCCCCGGAATCCTTGGTGGAGGATTTGAAGGAGATCGCGTTTTCAAAGGCTCGGCGCGCCGTGCGAAACTTGCGTTCCGGAGCTGGCGAGGCAGGCGTTGATTCGCTTTCGGCTGAGGAGATTGAGAAAGAAATCCAAGCGGTGCGGAAAAGCGCGAAATGATCTTATGGTGGGATTGGGTTCTGGATACCAATGTGCTGGTTTCCGGGCTTCTCTCTGCAAAGGGGCCGCCTGGGCGGTTGATTGACGCGATCCTTGCACAAAGGGTGGCCATCGCATTCGATGACAGAATCCTATGCGAATACAGGGAGGTGCTTGCTCGTCCGAGGTTTTCATTCAAAGCGGCCGATGTGGCGGCGTTTTGGGAGATTCTGCCTTTTCAAACCCACCTTGTGGCGATGCCAATTCAAGGGCTCGAAGCAAGCGATGCCTCGGATACCAAATTTCTCGAGGTAGCCGCTGCGACCGAGTCGAAAATTCTCGTGACTGGCAATGAGCGCCACTATCCGGAGAAAACACGAGGAGTGGTCAAGATGCTTTCTCCAAGAGAAGCCTTTGATCTGGTTGTCTAAAGCCACAATAAAACAGAGCGGCTCATGCGCTAATCTTCACCACACTTTCCACCAAGGTTTGTCGTCGCTTTTTGCGTCGCCTTGCGCTCCGGCGGGCGCTGTAGCGCCTGCACCGCTCGAGTTGAAAGCGAGGAGGTTTTCGGTGCTGCGGTCGAGTTTTGCGCGGCCGCTGGTGGCTTTGGTGACTTCTTGGCCGAGGCCCATGTTGTCGAGGCGGGTTTCGACATCCAGGACGCTGATGCCTTGCGAGTCGAACTCGCGGGGCCAGACGGCGCTGATTTTTTCCGTGTCGGCGAAGTCGGTTTGGATTTTTTGGAAGTCTTCGGAGCTGATGCCAGTGAACTCGAGGCGTTTCATGGCTCCGAGGTCGGTTTCGGTGACCCAACGGGCGAGGATTTTGTTGAATAGGGGAGGGGTGCCGTCATTTTTTCCTGCCGTGCTGAGGACTTTCTGAATGACATCCCGCGCGGCCATTTCCTTGGAGTCGAGGTCACTTTCCACATTTTCGGTGCCGGGCAACGCGGCGACGGCGACGACTTCACCGGTTTCGGGGCGGATGGCGCGGAGTTCGCCGCCGACGGAGAAGACATGCTGGGGCAGGCTGCCGTAGAAGCTTTGCTTGCCGACATAGCGGGCCACGATGTTGCCTTCGATCAAGAAGTCGCTCTTCTGCGAGATGCCTGCACTACGGAGCTTGGCGTTTTTGTCGTTGCCGAGGATGGCATCGCGCGCAGCCATCTTGCTCTCCTGCCCACTGGCTGTGCCGACATCCACGAGGTTGAATTGCAACTCTCTCGCCGTCTGCTCCATGATGCCCTGGGCGTATTTGGTCGGTGCGGGCGCTCCATCGATCTGCTCCTGCACAGCAATCGACACACGCGGCGAGCCTTTGAGAAGAACGATCTGGCGCAGGGCGAGCGTGTTCTTGGCACCTGGCGCGCCTTTCTCCACCTCGGCCTTCACTTTCACCGTGTAAATCTGATCCTTGCCGAGCCCGGAGCTGATGACCTTGTAGCTCTTCACATGCCCGAAGGCGGAGCTAAGGATGCGGTCGTAGTCCAGAGTGAAATCCGACACGCCGGTGGTGCTTAGGACATCGACGCCGGTTCCAACGCGCACCGCTTCGCGCAAGGCATCGGCGAGCGCCTGCTCGCGGGCGGTTTTCATATCGCCGGGCGCACGGCCTTCGGCCTCGACGGTGGCGGCGGGTGCAAAGTAAGAAGTCAGAAGGAGGAAGGATGAAGTGAGGATGAGTTTTTTCATGGTTTTTTTGGCCGTTGCTGCGCCAGCTTGATTTCGAATTGCTTCAGTTTTCATACTTTTTCCTTCATCCTTCTGACTTTCCTCCAACTTCCCAGTGACCACCTTTGTCGGGGCCTATGCGTCGGAGTTCGCCCGCTTTCACCAGCTTGGCGGTTGCGCGTTCGATAGTTCTCACTGATTTGCCCAGAAGCACAGCAAGTTCCACCAAACTCAGGTCCGGCTTTTCTTTTAGGAGTTGCAGAATTTTCACCGGCGTTTT
>VFJO01000144.1 GCA_009886045.1 Verrucomicrobiota bacterium | reverse complement strand
CGGCTTCAGATAACAAACGGAGCCAACAAAATCGGAATACTCACGCCAAGACGCAGAGACGCCAAGAAACACATGGAATCTTCAGCCCTCAGCACCTTTTGCGTCTTAGCATCTTTGCGTGAACCCTCGCCCTCTCCACGCATTGCAGGCACTGGAAGTCTTCTCCCAATCGGCTTCAGATAACAAACGGAGCCAACAAAATCGGAATACTCACGCCAAGACGCAGAGACGCCAAGAAACACATGGAATCTTCAGCCCTCAGCACCTTTGCGTCTTAGTGTCTTTGCGTGAGCCCTCCCCACTCTCCACGCACTGCAGGCACTAGAAATAACAAACAGAAGCCAACAAATTTGTTTGGGCGATTATTTTTTCCCGAGGACTTCGAGGTAGGTGATGCCGGTGGTTTTTCGGGATTCCGGGTCGATTCGTTCCACGCGCATTTGTTTGAGCATCCACTGGTCGTCGATTTTCTGGGCGGAGATGACTTCGAAGCGTTTCACGAGGCGGCCGGTGGTGTCGTAGCCTTCGATGCGGAGGAGGGCGGCGGATTGTTTGTCGATCCAAACACGGACGACTCCGTATTGGGAGGCGGCACGTGGAGCGGGGATTTCGATTTTCCAGGCATCGCGCGAGCGAACGGTCTGGGACTCAAGAAGGCGGGGATTTTTCCAATAGAGGAAACGCAGGGCGAGATCCTCGTAGGTGATGAGTCCGCCACGGATGGAATCGTCGAATTTGGAGATGGGTACGGGTACTTTTGTCCCGTCGCGGCGTTCTTCGAGGGTGGACTCGTTTTCGCCAAGGCGGAGAAGGATGTCCTGCTGCGGCTCGGCGAAACCATAGCGCACGGCGCCAGCGCCAACTTCGATGAGAAATGGGACTTTCACTGACCCTGCACGCAGCTGGGCTTGGAGAGTGATACCGGAACCCATGGGATTCATGCGTGCGGCAGCGAGAATTGCCTCGGGCGCAGGCTCCTCAGCCAAAGCCGGAATGGTGGCGAGGTAGAGAAGACAAGCTCCGAAAATCGAACGTTTCATCATTTCAGCGGCTGGGTGCCGATCGTGCCACGCAAGGAATCGGAATACGAAGCGGAGCGCACCGCAGCGAGCATCTTGTGCGCGAATTCCAAACGGGATTTGAGCCCCAGGCTCAAGACCGTTTCTTCATTGTGTGGGCGCCGGGTGAAGGTTTCGAGGTTCTTCACATGGCGGAGCCAGAGATCACGATCCACATCGGCCGCAGCCGTGAGACGTTTTTGATACCAGTCGCTACCGAGGGCAGAATCCGGATCAAAGAGGTTGCGGACCTCCGCATCATTGAGAGTTTTGTTTTTGAAATGCCCATCACGCATAATGTGCAGCAAGGCGCAGAGTGGTGGACAGGCCATCTCCACGCTGCCATCGGCAAAATACGACTCCGCAACGTGCTTTTGAGTGCTCACGATATTGTCCATGCCATCCGCGAAGTCGGCTAAGCCTTGCAGCTCGGGCTGTAGCATTTCTGCGGTGAAGACGCGGTGTGGATAATTGAAGATTCGGCCAAAGAATATCCGGACAAATCGGCTATTGATACGCCAGCCGAGTCGGCTGGATGGCAGCAAGCGCCCGTCGAATTCGATGTCGTGAACGCGCTCAAGGCATCCATTTTTAATCAGGAACTCAGGTGTGCGCTCCTCATGCGTCATGCGCGACCAGACCTCCGGGACAAGAAGGCTCACATCGTGGTCAACGCGGGCAGTCGGCCCCACATAACCAGCGGCGGTGATAAAGACCGGCTGTCGAGTAAGCATGTAGCCGACGAGGGCGGCATTCAGATCAATGATCGGTGGCAGGGCGTTGAATGGGCCCTTGGTGAGGGCGCCTTCACTTCCTGCACCGGTCGTGGATGGCGACTTCCCGGTGAGCGAGCAGATGTATTCAAGGAATAACTCGGGAAGTTCGAGGAGGTGGATGGGATTGAAAACAGCCAACGAACGAATGCCAGCCTCGGCGGGGTTATTCCGACGACCCGGCAAAATGGCGGTGACCGGTGCATGCAGCGGTTGAGAATAGGGAATACGACGCTGCAGACGTTGTGTGACTTCGGATAAATACGCCACTTGGGGCTCAACAAGATCCTGACGCATCTGCAGGTAGCGCGGATTTTTAGAAGGTTTGCCATCAACAAGTCGTGGGGCGGTGTTAGAAATAAAGATCCTTTCCCCATCCGCAAGTGCTCTGCGAATCGACTCCTGCATGGCGGGAGTGAACTTGGAGAAGCTAACGGCGTCCTCAAAAAGCTCGCGCACCTCACCAGAATGAAGCGGCTGATAATTGGAAAAAAAGTTGCCCTCCGAGGCGAAGTCCCTCTCGGTTTGCTTATCGTAGCCCGGATGAATGGCGTCATCGGGACGCTGGAAAAGCCTGTATTCGCAATTCTCAGCGAACTTGAGCGAGCTGCCGGGCGAATCCTCCGGGGGATTTTCTAGGGCTGAGCGAGGTACGATGATCGAAGCGGTGATATCGTCTTCCATCTGCAGCTTTGCAGCCGGAAAGAAATCCTGTCGAAGACTGAAAACCCTCCATGAACCGTCGGCTTCATACCCCATACGGAGAAAGTCGGTGGAAAGAGGCTTGCTTCGGAATTTCAATTCATGACCGGGAACGCCGTTGACGCTGTCCACCCCAAAACGGGAGCGCCAGTCATCCGCCCACGAGATGTCATAGAATCGCTTCACGATGAAAAGCAGTTCCTTCACGTTCTGCGGAATCGTGTTAAGCCACAGGTTGAAGTCCTCCGAGTACTCGCGTTTTGCGGGCGTGAAGAGTTTGATCACGGAGCCCAGCGAGCGCTCAGAACTCAAGATCGGGCGAAAATCTTTCCCATTTCTCGCGGCCTCGCGGAAGCGGTTCGAGTAGTCCATCGCAATCAATTCATCCACCTGCTGAAAATCGCTATTGTAGTCCGCGACATAGACCGGGCCGTGAATAATGGCGTCCGAGATGGACTTGGATATTTCCGATTTTCCACCGCCCGACACAGTGCAAGGCTTGTGGCAAAAGGTGGCATCGGCACGCACCCCAACAAGGCGCCAGCGGCGCCCGCCATCGCTTTTTACAAGGCTGATACGATACCCGGATGGGCGGATGTAAACGTGGTCTGGCAGCAACTTGAGCGATGACTCCGAGCCGTCGTCATGTTGCCAACTGAGGCGCAAATTGGGGAGGCTCACTTTCACATCTTCTGGAACATAAAAAATCCCAGCATGCGTTTTATCCACGCCGTAACCTCCGGGCTTCACCTCCATCACATCGACAAAAAGGTGGGAGGCTTCAGCAAATGAGTGGCCGCGATTTTTGACGTGGAGTGCGCCGTCAAATTCCTCTCCAAGATCATAGGCAGGAAAAACCAGAGCCCCTCCTGCATGCTCCTCCTCAGCGCGGCCGAGCAAATTGGCTGCAAAGCTGATCTGGGTTTTCACCTCCTTCTTGCAGTAGCCGAAATAATTGTCCGCGATGAGCGTTACGATCACACCCGCTTCATTGCGAGCGGTGAGTTTGAAAGCAAATCCGCCGTTGTAGAGTTCGCTTTCGTCTTTCCAGCACATGCCATCGCGACGCTGGCGTTCACTGGCCGCATCCCACTTCGGAAGTCCAGCGGCCGATTTTCTGATGTTTGTGAGATGCGGGGCCAGGATCACACATCCGCTGTGGCCACTCCAGTGCTCTGGATCCAGGCCGGCATCGTTCTGTGGCAGGTAAGGATCACCTGCATTGCCGAAAATGCTCTCCACAAAGTCGAGATTGCTCACAAGATTACCAGGTGCAAAAAAACGGATTTCCATCCGCTTCTCGCTGGTGAATCCGGGAACCTCAGGACAGACCAGAGGGCGCAAGAGCAGCGAAACAAAGCAGGATGCCTCCTTCGCCTGTCCAGAGCTGAATGGCAGCCTGAGCAACTCTTCGGGGGGTTGGAGTGCGAATTCCAACAAGCGGGAAAATGTCTCTAGAGGGACGGATTTTTTATCATCGGGAATCGGGAGTCCGCCTTCGGCAACGTGGAACACGCCCTGCGTGGTGCGGCGGTCTTTGGCGGGATTGTGCAACACGCCTTGGCGAACTCGGTAGCTGCTTACGATCTCGGATACAAACTCATCGCCTTCGGAAGGCAAGGAGAGCGCTCGGGCGAGACCGTGCCGATCAAGGATGAACGTCCGTGAAGGCAAACGCGGGATTTTTCCCGTTGAATAAAGATACTCGTCCAAGAACCGCTGGATGCGCCAATCGGCGGGGCACTGATAATCCGCAAGGAGGCGAGATGTCTCGCGGCTATGGGCAAGCATCGACTCCGCGAGATTGCCGAAGCCGTTATCATCCGCACCCGATTCGGCTGTGGGACATCCGATCGAGGCGAGTTTGAGATTGATGTACGTCCTCAACCGCGCACCGGTAACGTTTGATTGAGGGTTTAGGCCGATTTTTGAAGCAATGTTTTCCATGTGTATTTTCCCTTTTGCTGTTTAACGACCTTCAGAGATTTCGGCGTTTGGGCGTGCAAGGTCAAGCTTGCGGGACTTGACTCACAGCACGGGGCTCTATGTCATGCGGCACATGAGGTTTCCTCTCGCACTCACGGCGCGCATTGCGGGCTACATCATCGGAAAAAAAGCGCGCGGCATCAAAAAGTTTGCGACTGTTCTGCAGCTTGAGCCGCTCCATACCTGCAACCTGACCTGCACTGGCTGTGGACGCATTCGAGAATATTCGACATCGCTCAAAGATGTGATGTCCCTCGACGATTGCCTCGGTGCCGCGGAGGAATGCCAAGCTCCCATGATTTCGATCTGTGGAGGCGAGCCTCTCATTTATCCTCAGATCGAAAGCCTTGTAGGAGGTCTGCTTGCTCAGCGACGGATTGTTTACATCTGCACGAACGGGATGTTCATGCGAAAAAAAATGCGAGACTACCTCGCGTCCGAGTTCCTACGTGATCCTTCAAAAACCTCGCGTGAGCTCGAAATTCTACTCAGCGAAGAATTGATCACTGCCACGCAAGCGGCCGAAATTCGCTTAGCAAAACCCTCGTCAGGACATGTCATCGCACCTTCCCGGTGGATGTATTGGAACGTGCACTTGGATGGCTTGGAGCGCACACACGATCTCATCGTGGAACGTGAGGGCGTTTTTCAAGAATGCATTGCCGCCATCCGTATGGCGAAGGCACTCGGCTACCAAGTCGCTACAAATACCACTGTGTACAAGGAAACAGAGATGGCCGAACTCGAGCAGATGTTTGACTACCTCTCTTGGCTCGGTGTCGATGGACACACGATCTCTCCTGGCTATGACTACGATGCGGCGAAGAAAGACATGATGAAACGCCTCAACCTGCAACCAGAAAACTTTTTTCTGACCCGAGAGATGACGAAGAAGAAGTTTAAAAATATTCGCGCTTGGGGTGAGCGGTATACCTTCTTCGGGACTCCGCTTTACCTGGATTTCCTGGCGGGCAATCGCGATCTCACTTGTTCCGCATGGGCGATCCCGACGCGAAATGTAAAAGGCTGGAAAGGCCCCTGCTATCTCATGACCGAGACGCATCACTCCAGCTACAGCGACCTCCTCGAGGACACACCATGGGAAAATTATGGCGTGGTGAATGGCATCGCGCGCGACCCCCGCTGCGAGAACTGTATGGTCCATTGCGGCTACGAACCCACCGGCGCGCTCGGCATTGATGCCCAACCGGGTGACACTTGGGCCAACGTGCGCTTCAATTTTGCCGCAAAACCAGCCCGCCGACTCGAAGGTGCAGACGTCCAACCTTTTAATGGCGTTACTTCAGGCTGCGGGCACAAGACAGGCCGGCCTCAGGAAGAATCGGTGGCCAGCTAGCCTGACCCCTGCTTTTTTTGTGCTTGGGATTGGATTGGTCGTTCAACTCAGAATCTGGCCTGAGAGCTCGCGACTATTCACAGCGAAGAGCTCGTGCCGGAGGGATGAGTGACGCGCGTCGAGCAGGGAGCCACGCTGCGAAAATAGCTGCAGGAATGATCCAGAGCGGGGTGGAAAGCAGCACATCAAGAGGATACCGGAGCTCGATGGTCCATCCGAAAAAGGATTTATTAATGACCCATGTGAGCACCATGGCCATGCAGCCACCGCAGAGAAGGCCAATGATGGAGGCGAGAAACCCGATCATGGCTGCTTCACAGAAGATGAGTCCACGGATTTGCGAGCAGGATGCCCCTTGCGAGCGCAAGATGCCGATTTCGCGTTCGCGTTCCACGATGAGTGTGGTGAGCGAGAGAAGAACCCCGGCAATTGCTACGACGACGGCGATGGCTCGCAGCACGGATGTGACAGCAAAGGTCTGGTCGAAAATTTCCATAACGCGACGGCGAAGGTCGGAGTTCGTATAAATCGAAAACTCGCCTTGGCGTCCAAACTCTGCACGAAAATCGTCGGCGAGGCTTGCGGAGTCAGATGGCATCTGCATGCTGATAGAGAGCGAGTGAAGGCGCTCATCGCTCCAGTATTTGCGAAAGTTTGCCCTATCAATCATCACGAGCCCGCTATCACGCGTGAAATCTTTGAGGATACCCACCACACGAAACGGGGCGGGGCCTTTGGGCGACAGAAACTCGAGAAGGTCGCCGGGCTTGGTGCCGTGACGATTGGCGAAGCTCTCCGAGACCGCGACCATGCCTGCATCGTGAAACTTTTTGGCGGCATCGGCTGGACCCTCAACGAAATCGAATTCCCCTCGCGCGCTGCCGTCAATAATTGCGAGGTTGGCTGTTTTTTCACCCCATGGCACAAGCATTTCACGGAAGGTGCCAAGTTCCCTCACGCGGGGATCGCGCCTCACCCATTCCACAGCGGCGGGGGGTAAGAAACTCTGCAAGCCTGCAATTTCATTGGCAGCGGGCGCGATGAAAAGATCGGCCACAAGGGTTTCGCCAAGCCAAGAGGTGACACTCGCGCGGAAGGAGTGAATCATGACAGAGACACTCACCGTCATGGCCACAGCGACAGTGAGCGCCGCTATGGTCACGGCATTTCGATGCAACGAGCGACCGAGGTGCTGGGATGCAAGACGAACCATCCAGCCAGGACCGTGAACGAGGCGGACAAAAAGATTCACGACCGATGGAACGAGAAGGGAAAAACCTGCTATCAAGAGCCCGACGGAGGCAAAACCGAGGAACCTTCCGCCCCCATGCAACGCCCACCAAGAGAATGCCGTCGAGAGGATCAGGCAGCCAAGGCCCCATGGCGCCCAGTGACGAGACTCGCGCGCAAACGAATCGCCCTGTGATCCAGTCCGCAGAACAATCGCTGGATCACAAGCCGCGGCTTCCGATGCCGGACGCCATGCCGCGACAAGCGAAGCGCCGAGACCCGCTGCAAAGGCGAGCAGGACTTGCCCTCGGGTAAGAGCGGGATTTTCCACCGAGACGAGTGCGTAGAGTGAAGAGACGGTCTGGCTCACTGGCGCGGCAAGAATTGCGGCCAGCGGACCAGCAAAAACAAGGCCGAGCAGCGTTCCGAGAAAGCCGGCACAGAGACCCTCCCCGATGAAGAGCGCCATCACTTCGAGCTTCGTGGCCCCATTCGCACGCAGAATCCCGATATCATGTCTCCTGCGAACCACAGCTGCTGAAAGGCTATTGTAGATGAGATAAACCCCCACAATCATGGAAACAAGGCTGAGGGCGGTGAGGTTTAATTGGAAGGCGGCTAACATCAGCTCGGTATCGGCACCACGCCGGGCCGGCGGGCCAATAACGGCATCGGGGGGTGAAATTTTCCGAAGCGATGCGATCACCTCATCCATCGCCAGAGGATTCTCAACGCGAATTTGGATAGATGTCAGGCGCGGACCGAGATCGAGCAATTGCTGAGCCCATCCGATATCCATGGCAGCGATGCGAGGATCTGAGGCCACTGCGGCATCGTCGGTTTTTAAGTGAAATCCTCGACGCAGCATCACAGAGCGCCCCGCTGCAAGAACGCGAACTTCGTCGGAGAGGTCATCGCGAGGAGGAACGGCGATCACATTGGGCTCGCGCAGCCACATTTCCAGGTCCAAGGCCCCTCCTGCGGGATCGCCAAGCTCAAACACACGCAATTCGGAACCGGTAAAGGGATCAACCCCTAGAATCCGGAAATATTCTCCCAGCATATCAGGAAGCGTTACGATGCCCTCAACTAGGGGCGTCGCCAGGCTGATACCAGGAGTTTTTGTGACGAGGGGGAAAATGTCCTCAGGGAGGTCGCCTCGTATTTCCAGATTGGCGCGGCCGGCGACGAGTCCCACGGCATTTTGAAAACTTGCGAGCGCCCCGCGATTGGCCATCTGGATCGAAAGAAAAACGGCGATACCGAGTGCGATGCCGAAGATATTGAGCAGGGGCAGCAAGGGATGCGCAGCCCAGGGACGTAGGATCTGTCTCCAAAACAGCGTGGCAAATCGAGGCGTCATTCGGGATTTTTCACAGCGGCCCGATGAAGTGCCTCTTGAAGATGCTTAATAGCAGGAGTTGAGAGGATTTTAGAGCCATCAAGCCCGTACACATAGAAGGAATCCATCGCCACATCCATCTCGGTCGTGATGCGCGAGATTTCTATACGCAGGCCACAATCGCCCATGGCGCGGAGGAGATCGTAGAGGAGACCAAGTCGGTTGGGGGTCTGAATGTCGATGAGTGTATAAACGGGATGCGACTCGTTATCGATTTTGATGCTCGTGGGCAGATCAAACTCCTGTGAGAGGCGATAGGTCAGCAAACGCGTCTCCTTGCTGAGATGCGAACGGAAATCATAGTCCTCATATTGCAACGCTTCGACGAGGTGCTTCTCGACGGAGACGATGTCACGCGGGCTGGTGATTGGCATGAGATTCGTTCCAGCGACCCGGAAAATGTCCAACGCGAGGCTGTCGGTACGGGTGAAGATGTCCGCGCTCAGAATATTCAGGCGCACAGACAAGAACGCCCCGGCAATGCGTTCCAGCAAGCGCGGACGGTCCCAACCGCAGACCCATACTTCGGTGTAGCCCTTCTCAGGGCATGGCACCCACTTCAGGCACGGCGCAAGCGCGGCGGCGTCATCCGCATTCCGATTTTCGAAGAACGTGCGAAAGAGTCGCAAATGTTCAGCAATTTCAAGCGGCTCGTACATTTGAAAATACCGCAGCGGCATGAAGTGAAAATGGGCATCCGCCTCCTCACGAAAATCGTCTCCGAGCAAGTCGAGGGACAGAGATTTTTGAGCTTGGCGGTCGCGGCGACTTTGCTCCATCGCATCGACTCCCCCCTCCAGCCATTGCCCTGCACGCCGGTAGAGCGTCCAGACCAAGCCTTCCTTCCAATCCGACCAATTCTGATCGCTCGTGCCCATGCCATCGGCGAGAGTGAGCAGCATGAGTGCGTCGAGATTTTTGCGGTTGCGAATGATGCGACCGAACTCCTCCACAGTGGCCGAGTCTTCGAGATTCCGGCTTTGAGCCATTTTCGAAAGAACGTAGTGGGAATCCACAAGCGTGAGGAGCATGCGCCTGCGGTCTGGGGTGAGCTGAAGACGGCGGGCTACCTTGTGTGCGAGGACAGCTCCGGCTTCTTCATGGTGGCGCGTGTTTGCAGCCTTCCCGACATCATGGAGCAAGATCGAAAGGTAGAGAACCGAGGGATCTTCGAGTTTCTGGAAAATCTGGCGGTAGCCGGTGAGTTTTTTTTCAGGTGCAAAGAGGACCGCATCAAGTTTCTCGATGCACACCAGCGTGTGCTCATCTGCCGTGTAGCGATGGTAGAACTCATGCTGCACCAGACAATCCAGCGCGCCGAATTCCGGAATGTATCGGCCGAGGACACCGAGATCATGCATCAGGCGGAGCGTGCGACCGACCTCACCTTTACGCGAGAGGATCGCAAAGAACGTCTCCCGAGCGGCAATCGAGTACTGGAACGTGCGATCGATGAGATGAAGGCGGCGGCGGATCAGATCCACCAACTCGGGATGGAATTCAAGTTGCCGGACTTGAGCGTGGTGAAATGCCCGCATGAGGCGGTGGGGGTCATCATTAAAAATCTCGCGCGATTCGGGTTCGATCTGACCATTTCTGAGGATGAATCGATCCAACTTCTCAGGCTTTTGACGCACGCCGAAGAGGCTGAGAATCGTTTTAGGATTGTTATCTTGGGCGGCCTCCATTTTTCGGATGGCGCCTTCGGTGATCAAATATATCGTGCGGGCGTGGCCGTAGTAGTCGCGCATGAAGGCCTCGACCTTGCGGAGAATACTTTTTTGGGGATAGACGAATTCGTTGGCGACGCGCCCTTGGAGCTGGAGCGTGAGGATATCGGCCGAGCGGCCGTTCAGGTATTGCATCGTGGCCCGGGTACGCAGCATGAAATCGTAGCTTTTCTCGAGGCGCCGCCGGTC
Organism: Verrucomicrobiota bacterium; assembly: GCA_009886045.1. GTDB lineage: Bacteria > Verrucomicrobiota > Verrucomicrobiia > Chthoniobacterales > Terrimicrobiaceae > UBA967. The sequence goes on along the minus strand of VFJO01000144.1, from coordinate 22,059 downwards.
GCTGTCGCGGAGCACCTTTGCCTCAACAAGCTTTGATGTGGAGGTGATGCCTAGCTTGAATTGGGAAATCCAGAGGAGGCTCTGATAATCCCTCAGGCTCCCGGTGCCACTCTTGATATTCGGCTCCTGCATGAAGACAGTGCGGCCATATTTTACCCGTTGCTCGGCCTGATTCTGCAGCCGCCAAGCGATGTACTGGTCCGCATGGCCACGCACGCACTCATCCTGAAAAAGCTCTTTAAAGCGGTTAAAAACCTCGCGCTCCCCGGCGAGAAATCGGCACTCAAGCATCGAGGTTTTTGTAATCGGATCCTCATTGCACTTTTCGAGCGCCTCGCTGATCGAGCGCGTGGCATGCCCGACTTTGAATCCAATATCCCAGAGAGCCAATAGCGTCTGGCGGATGATTTCCTCTACTTCTTTGTCCACCACGTTTTTGTCCTCCAAAAAAATGATGTCCACATCGCTCATCGGGGTGAGCTCGCGACGTCCGTAGCCGCCGAAGGCCGCCACCGAGAGACGCCCGGCGAGAGATTTTTTCCCGATACGTCGCACCACACTCTCAAAAAGCTCGCGGAAGAGAATATCCACCATATCGGAGCGCTGTCGGGCAACCTCGCGCCCGCCTCCTGCCGCATTATGCCAAGCACACAGGCGGTCCTCCTCTTCCTTGCGGAAGTTTTTGAAAAGTGGAACCGGATCCCCTTTGCCGGAACGGACACTCTTCGAGAGTGCGAGCGCGGATTTTTCGAGAGTGTGAGGCTCTGTCGGTTGGTTCATGGCGCGGGTGGACGAATGACGATTTCCACTCGACGATTGATTTGTTGTTCTTCGATCGAGCCGGTCGCAGGGGCCACAAGACGCGACTCCCCAAAGCCGCGAGTCTCGATGGAATCCGCAGGAATCCCCACGGAGGAAATCAGCCATTCCTTCACGGTTTCGGCACGAAGTTCGCTGAGGCGGAGGTTGTAGTCATCCGGCCCAAACGAATCACTGTGCCCCTCGATCAGAAAACGCGAGCGGGGCGTGCGCAAGAGGAGCTGGCCGAGTTTTTGCATGCTTGAAATAGCTCCATCTTGCAGACGGTAGGTGTCGTAGTCGAACAACAGATCCCCCGGCAACAGGATCGGAGCGGTCTCGGGAGAGAGGGGCCCAGTCTGAGCCAGAAGCTCATCGAGATTGGTGAATCCTCGCCCATCAGCGGGCTGGGCTGGGCTGGTTTTTCCAGCCTGCGAGACGGAAACAGGTTGAGGCAGAGAAGCCAGCGGATCGCTCTTGAGAGCGGGAATCTCCCTCAACATATCTTCCATCGGGGCATCCGCCGCCAAGGGAATGGAACTCGAAATCGGCGCACTTTGCGTCACCGCCTCGCCCAGCGTTGGCTTTTCATTCAAGATCGCCGTGTCCAAGCGAGGAGGATTTTTTGCATCCGGAGACTTGGAGAAAATCTTTTCCGATGAAAAATTCTCCTCCGGCAAGGGCACGTCCACCGGCAGAACCCGCGCCTTCGCTGGCCCGTCCTTCTCGGGGGATAAACGACTCGGGTCGATCTCCACCCTCTCCACCTTGAACTGGCGAGGAATGATTTGTTCCACCGGCTCCTCGCTGGCTCGCTCGACCTGAAAATGACGCGACCAATTTAAAAACGCGAGGTGCAACAAAATGGAAACCACCAAACCCAGCAACACCCAACGCCCCCACGCGTCGCGGTTAGCCACTGGCTCTTGATTGATAAGGCTCTCCCGGCGGTTCATGCCAACCAAAGTACAGATGCCGACACCGGATTTCCATCACAGAAAAAACGGCCCCAATCGCCTACAACTGGAATGGGGCGCAGCTTCGCCTCGCAAAAATCGGACGACACGGCGGTCATCCCTCCATAGCTCAACTGGAGGGCACTGCTCCGTCAGCGCCGTGATTTCCCCGCACAGCCCGCCAACTTAAATGAGGGCGCGGCTTCGCCTCACAAAAATCGGACGACACAGAGGTCGTCCCTCCATAGCCCAATTGGAGGGCGCTGCTCCGTCAGCGCCGTGATTTCCCGCGCGCATCTCGCCAACTTCAAATGAAGGCGCGGCTTCGCCTCGCAAAAATGGGACGACACGGCGGTCATCCCTCCATAGCTCAACTGGAGGGCGCTGCTCCGTCAGCGCCGTGATTTCCCGCGCGCAAGCGCGGCCTGCGGAGGCCGTCGCTCCAGTTTTTGATTGATAGATGTCGGGCAAATTACGCAGGGTTAACGGCATGGAGAAGCTTGGACGTCGACAACCGGTTCATCAGGATTTACATGAGGGCTTCAACGAGCCGATTGTTGTTTTTCTGACTTTTTGCACGAATGGCAAGAAGCCGATCTTGGCACATGACGATGTCCATACACTGCTTCGCGAGTCATGGTGTGAAGCCGATTCGTGGATCGTTGGCCGTTATGTGCTCATGCCAGATCACCTGCACCTTTTTTGCTCGCCTGCAATGCCTCAATCGCCACCGCTTCAGCAGTGGGTTTCGTATTGGAAATCCCATGCCGCGCGACATTGGCCAAAGCCGCAAGACGCGCCAGTCTGGCAGCGCGATTTCTGGGATACCCAGTTAAGACGAGAGGAAAGCTACGACGACAAGTGGCGGTATGTGGTCGAAAACCCGGTGCGGGCCAGCTTGGTGGCAAGAGCCGAGGATTGGCCATATCAGGATGAGATGAATGCGTTGATTTGGTGACGCGGAACCGAACGCCATGGAGGGCGCTGCTCCGTCAGCGCCGTGGTTTTCCGCGCGCAGGCGTGGCGAAGCGGGAGGCGAGCGCGGCGAAGGTGATCTCTCCATTTATTATGCTTGACTAACATAATGTTCTGATAGCATAATGCGTGCGTGATTCTCTCTTTTACCAATCGCAAAAACGAGATCGAGGCGCTGGAAAAAGCGGCCTTGGCTGGTGGTCTGGTAGTGGTTTTTGGGCGGCGTCGGGTGGGCAAGACGCGGTTGCTAACGGAATGGTTGGGTCGTGTGGGTGGATTCTACAGTCAAGCCATTGAAGCATCGGCTGGAATCCAATTGGAGCAGGTGGCGAGGGATGTAGCGGGTGCGCTGCCAGAAAACATCACCGCGAAAAATTGGCTCGAGTTTTTCGAACTACTGTCTTTGCGGAAAGAGCGCACCGTTTTGTGCCTCGACGAATTTCCCTACTTGGCAGCCTCGGATCCCTCCCTGCCAAGCGTGATCCAACGGTGGTTGGACCACCGGAAACCGGAGGGCTTCACGCTGATTCTCTCGGGATCGAGCACCAGCGCGATGAATGACTGCTTCCTGAACCGGTCTGCACCACTTTACCAACGAGCGAGGGCAATCCTCGCAGTCCGACCGATGGATTATACAGCCTTCTGCGAGGCTTGTGGGCTTCCGCGCGGAGAGATCGAATCGTTCACGCGCTTCTCACTGGTGGGCGGCGTTCCCAAATACTGGGAGTTCGCGGCGGGTGGCGGAACGGCGCTGAACCTCGCTGAGGAGCTTTTTTTCGGAAATCCCGGATACCTTGAGGATGAACCTGCTAGAATTCTGCGTGACGAGCGGGTAGGAGGAATCGTACCGCTCTCTGTGCTGGAGGCAGTGGGGCGCGGGGCCGCGAAAACCTCTGAGATCGCGGCGCGCCTCGGCACGGCACAAACGAATCTCGGGCGGGTGCTCCAGCAACTCCTCGATGCGTCACTGTTGAACCGGGAGATTCCCTACGGGGAAAGTCTGCGAACCACAAAAAGGATCCACTACCGCATCGCGGATCCCGCGATCCGCTTTTGGTTCCGCGTTTTTTCCCCGAACCGGACGGCTTGGGGACGGCTCTCGAAGGCGGAAAAAAACAAGCTCTTGAGGGACCATGCGGCAGGGATTTTTGAGGATTGGTGCAGGGAAGCTCATTTAGGTGCCGCACGCCTCTGGGATGCGGCAGCGGAGTTTGATTCCATCAGAAGTTCGGGGGGTGGAGTTGTCGTGACCGAGGTGAAATTCAAGGCGCTTTCAGAGGCTGAGAAGGAGGGCTTGAGTCAATCGCTCAGCGCGCGTTGGGCACGCAGTGCATTTTCAAAAAAATACGCGATGGCTGCATTCGAGGTGGTTGACGCCTCGGCGCTGAGTTAAATGAGTCGAGTTTGTCCTGTGGAGGGCGCTGCTCCGTCAGCGCCGTGATTTCCTCCGCGCAGGCGGAATGTTTGGCGATGAGGGAGGCGTTCTGTTAATTGAAAACTCACTTTTTATGAAAACGAAAAACCTCCTTGAAATCCTTGCAACGCCCAGTCCGTCGGGATGGGAAAAAGACGGTCAGCACCTTTGGATCAAAAATGTAACGCCTCATGCGGACCGGGTGGAATCAGATGCCCACGGGAATGCTTGGGCTGTGCTGGAGGGGGCGGAGGCCAAGGCTCCGAGGGTTATGCTGGAGGCGCACGCGGATGAGATTGGATTTATTGTGAGGCATATTGATGAGAAGGGGTTTCTTGCGGTGGGCCCGATTGGGGGATCCGACCGTACGCTGGCCTCGGCGCGGAGGATTCGGCTTTTTGGGTCGAAAGGGACGGTGCAGGGCGTGATCGGCAACACGGCGATTCACCTCCGCGATACTTCGAAGGATAAGCCCGCTGAGTGGAGAGAACTTTTCATCGATGTGGGAGCCTCTTCGGCGAAGGATGTCGAAAAGCTGGGCATCCGAGTGGGAACGCCGGCTGTCTTTGTCGATGACGCGATCGAGTTTTCCGATGGGCTCATCGTCGGGCGAGCTTTGGACAACCGGATCGGCGGGTTCATTCTGGCGAATATCCTGGAGGATCTCCACGCGGACAAAAAACGTCCGCATGCGTCAACCTATGCGGTCAATGCGGTGCAGGAGGAAATCGGTTGCCGCGGTGCCCAGATGGCGGCGCACCGCATCCGGCCATCTGTTGCGATTGTCTTTGATGTCACTCATGCCACCGACACGCCGGGCATCAACGTGAAGGAACATGGTCTGGTGGAACTCGGGAAAGGGCCCGCGATTTCGCATGGGGCGGCGAACCACCCGCTCATCATGCAGCGCCTCATCGAAGTCGCCGAGAAGCACAAAATCCCACTCCAGCATGAAGCGGTCTCCCGCAGTACGAGTACGGACGCCGATGTGATCTATACGAGTCGGGATGGCGTGACCTGCGGACTGATCTCGGTGCCCCTCCGCTACATGCATTCGCCGGTGGAAATGATCTCGCTTGCAGATGCTAAAAACGCAGCCAAGTTGGCGGCGGCATTTATCCGAAGCATCCAGAAATCCGACACGTTCCGGATGCTGGATTAAATCGCCTGTTTGACGAGAGGCCGAAATGAGGCCACAGGTTTGTTAAGACGATGTTCTGGGAGCACCGTACGGAGCCCCTTGCCTCTGGGCGGGTCTTTGCGGGTCGGGTTTTTCAGCAGTTTCTGCTGGGACTCATGATGATGATATTGGCGCTCTGTGTGGGGGTAGCGAGCTATATAACGATTGGCGGGCTGAACTGGGTTGGATGCATTTCTTGAGATTTGCATGCTGTTGAGCTGCGCGGGGCCACTTTATACCGAGCGCGATTCCTCAAATGCCCTGAAGATTTTTTCCTCCCTTTACTGTCTCTTCGGAACTCTTGTGGTGGTGGTGACCGTCGGCCTTCTCGCGACGCCGGTCGTGCACTGCATTCTACCCCGCGTGCATTTCGCGCACTCGCGGCAGCCTTGAAAAATCAGAGGGCCGCTTCCATCTCGGCAGCAATCGCTCGCAGGGAGTCCAAAGGCGAGGCGGCAGCGGTAATTGGACGTCCGATCACCAAGTAATCTGCGCCAGCGCGCAAGGCATCACCAGGCGTCATAATGCGTTTTTGATCGCCAGCATCACTTCCCAGCGGACGCACACCGGGAGTCACAATCACGAGTTGAGATCCAAATTTTTTACGGAGCGGGTGGATTTCAAGCGGACTGGCCACAATGCCTCGCAGTCCACATTGCAGGCCCATGTGAGCGAGGTGGAGAACCTGCTCTTCTGCAGTGCTGGGAACTCCCACGGCCCTGAGCGACTGGTCGTCCATACTGGTCAGAACGCTCACGCCGAGAACAAGGGTTTTTGACCCCTCGGCGGCTGATACAGATTCAGAGACCATCCGAGGCCCGCCGCAGAGGTGAATTGTCGTCATATCCACACCGAGGCGGACAGCGGAATGAACGGCTTCGCGTGCCGTATTGGGAATGTCGTGGAATTTGAGGTCGAGGAAGATTCGTGCACCGAGGGATTGAAGTTTTGAGACAATCGAGGGTCCCTCAGCCGTAAAAAGTTGGAGGCCGATTTTAAAAAGACATCCCTCGCTTGCAAGGGGTTCGACGAGTTGGAGAGCCGAGACGGCGTCTGGCGCATCCACAGCGATGATGATTTTTTCTTTGGCGGAGGCAGTCATTCGAAGATAGTTCGAGACCGCATGACAATTGAGGCCCCAGCTAAAGTCAACCTCACGCTCCGTGTGTTGAGGCGACGTGATGACGGATTCCACGAGATCGAGACGCTCATGGCCCCCATCACCCTTGCCGATGTGATTGAGATTAGTCTTCTATCGGATTCCGGTATTCGTCTGAGCTGCAGCGATCCGAGCGTGCCCTCGGACGAATCGAATCTGGCCCATCGAGCAGCGACGGCATTTGCAGAGCACATCGCGCTTGATTTCGGAGTCGAGATTCATATTCAGAAAAACATCCCGCACGGAGCAGGACTGGGCGGCGGCAGCAGCGATGCGGCGTCCGTGCTGGTAGCGCTTAACCACCTTCTGAAAACCAACCTCGCTCCAGCTGAATTGGAGCGACTCGCAGCGACATTGGGATCCGACGTTCCTTTTTTTATTCGGGGACAGCCCGCACGCTGTCGCGGGCGAGGGGAAATTCTCGAGCCCTTCGACACCTTGCCGACAGCGGAAATTCTTTTGGTGAAGCCTCCATTTCCGATTCCAACCGGGTGGGCGTATCAGGCTTGGGCAGGGTCGAAAACAACCGCTGCAACTTTTCAACAACTTCATGGTTCCATCCCTCTGATGAACGATCTGGAGGTTCCTGTGTTTTCCAAATACCTCGTCCTGCCCGTACTGAAAAGAGGCTTGCAGGAACACCCAGGTGTTTCCGCCGCGATGATGTCCGGCTCCGGCTCCACGATTTTTGCCATTCTTCGGGATGGTGCCGAGGGTATCGAAGAATGGGTTCGTGAGGAATTCGGCGAATCGTTTCAGACCTTTCGCGCACAGATTGCTACAACACGCAGCCCGCTTTTTTCATGATGCCCGCCGAGGATGCCGAACTCATGCAGCGAACGGCGACGGGTGATGAGCGTGCCTTTGAGGAACTGATCGAGCGCCACCAATCGCGGGTTATTGGTACGATTGCAAAAATGCTTGGCGACACGAGCACGGCGGAGGACTTGGCCCAACAGGTTTTTATCCGAGTGTGGCAAAGTGCCCCTCGCTATGTGGCTTCCGCAAAGTTCACCACGTGGTTGCTTACGATCACACGCAATCTTGTTTTTAATGAGACACGCCGCCGCTCACGCGCCCGACTTGTTCCGATGGAGCACGAAGATGGGTCCCCTCGTGAGTTCCCTGATGTTGGCTTGCTTGAACCTGGGCGGGAGCTTCAGGAAAAAGAATTGCAAGCTGCCATCTCCGCCGCGATTGCGTCGTTGCCGGAACAGCAGCGCCTAGCCCTCGTTCTTCGCAGGTATGAGGACCTCAGCTACGAGGAAATAGCTGCCGTTTTGGAAACGACTGTTCCCTCGGTGAAGAGCCTTCTCTTCCGTGCGCGTGACGAGCTGCGCTCGAAACTCGAAAAGTTTCTGGCGACGTAATCGGCTTCCCGATCGGGCACGACGCCGCTTGCCTTTGCCTTTTTTTTAGCTGCGTCCGATGCTGGTGTATCGGAAGCCAGCGGCGCGCACTGTATCGGGAGCGAGGATATTGCGTCCGTCGAAAATGAGCGGCGTGTGCATCACCTTACGAAGTTCCGCGAGGTCCACTGTGGTAAATTCCTTCCACTCTGTTGCGATGATCAGGGCTTCGGCTCCTGTGGCAGCCTCAAGAGGAGAATGCGTGACGCGGGCTCCATTGATGAGCTTGTACTCCAGAGCTTTTTCAGTCCCCTTTGGATCATAGACAGTCACCTCGGCACCTTCGGATACAAGGTCGCGGACGACATCAATCGCCACGGAAGAACGAACGTCGTCTGTATCAGGTTTGAAGGTGAGGCCCCAAACGGCAATTTTTTTGTCTTTGAGTACCCAGAGCGCTTCACGAATCTTGTCAAGGAAACGCTCGCGCTGGCTGAAATTGATTTTTTCGACCTCCTTGAGCAGCGTGAAGGGAACTCCCAGGTCTTCACTGATGGCGATGAAGGCGGCGATATCTTTCGGGAAGCAGGATCCTCCATAACCAATGCCGGCGTTCAGGAAGTTGCGACCGATGCGGCGATCCATCCCAATGCCATCGGCGACTTTCTCGACATCGGCACCGCTGGCTTCACAAATTCGGGCAACGGCATTGATGTAGGAAATTTTGAGGGCAAGAAACGAGTTGGCAGCGTGCTTGATCAATTCCGCAGAGTTGATGTCCGTAACGAGCACAGGGGCCATGAATGGCTCATAGATTTTTTGCATGAGAGCCACTGCGCGCTCGCTGTTGCCACCGATGACGATGCGGTCTGGCTTCATGAGATCCGGAACAGCGCAACCTTCGCGAAGGAACTCAGGATTGCTCACCACATCAAACTCCGCGTTGGTTTTATTGTAGCGCCGGATCGTATCGGCAACCTTCTCACCGGTTTTCACAGGCACGGTGCTCTTGTCAACGATCACGCGGTATTGGCCTTCCTTAAGGACAGCAGCAATTTCGCGAGCTACTTTCTCAATGTAGGAGAGGTCCACGCTGCCATCTGGCTGGGGCGGTGTGGGAACAGCAATGAATACCACATCGGAATTATCAACTCCCTGTTCAATGCTGGTGGTGAACTGCAGGCGCTTGGCAGCTACGTTACGAAATACCAATTCCTCCAAGCCGGGTTCATAAATCGGAATTTTACCTGCGAGCAGTTGCTGGACTTTAGCTTCGTTGTTATCCACGCAAATGACCGAGTGCCCGACTTCCGCGAAGCAAGCTCCCGAGACCAATCCGACGTATCCTGAACCAATAATGCAGAGTTTCATGTCTTGTTGTTGTATGTGATAAAAATCAATTAACCGCACCGGCAGGTTGCTCGGTGGGACTAGGGCTAAAATTGAATGGCAGGCTGATCTGGGGCGCGTCTTTGAGCGTCATCATAAAGAGCAGACCGAATTCCTGATCCCCGCCTTCATTGTCACGCACCTCGGCACCGATCGAAGCAACCCAACTGGTCAAGTCGCGGTTGATGAAATAGCGTTGGTATTGCATGATCTTCGTAACAAATTCGTATTGCTCGTAGAGGCTCACGCTCCAGTTGTCGTTGATGCGCCAATAGGCGTAAAAATCGAGCTGACTATTGTCGGAAAAATTTGGATTCCCATCAATGTAGCGGTGCCGTACTGAGAAACGGAAATCACGCGCGGGCATGAAGCTCAGGTTGGTATTCACTTCGGTGAATCCCTCGTTGACCGCCGGAAGTTGGGAAGCAATGCCGAGAGAACTCCAAGGAACTGGGTTGAATTGAATGACGTTGAAAAAGTTTGAGATTGAGGCGTCTGAGTAAGGGTTATCGAAATTAACATCCACGAACGAATTGAGAGAGAACCACTGGTAGGTGGTATTATTGCGACGGGTTTGAAGTCTATGGCCGACACCAAGACGCGCGATGTTCCAAGTATCCAAAGAATCAATCGCCGTAAATTGAGGGAAGTCGATCGGCAGAAGTTGGGTAGATTGCACAACGCGGTCGAACTGGTAAATATTTTCAGGACTCTCACCCATGTTGTAAACGCCGGAGTAATTTACGTACGGCTCGACCACATGCCGAAGACCATCCAAACCGAGCCAGCGGCTTTGAACCTGCTCAAAAGTACGCGACATTTTTGTAGAAATTGTGAGTCCGTAATTCGCGATCGGACGGAAAACGCTGCCCTTGGTTTCCAGCGTTGGGGAAGGATCGTTGAGCGGGTTGCTCACATCGGTTTCTTGCAATGTGGTGACCTCGCCTGTGACGGGGTCGATCGCTGTATTGCCGGTTGCCGGAGCAATGAATGAACCGCTTTGGCTATAATAGGTGCCGCGAATACCGAATTTGGGTGTGACATTAAGCCACCCGAGTAATTTTGAGGGGAGCGACCATTGGTGAAATGTGTCGAAGCGAGTGGCGGAGTAATCAGGAAACTGAGTTTCTCCAAAAGAAGGGTTGTTTGAAAAAGCCCGGCGCAAGGAAGCCACCCCGGTCTCACCATCATATTGCACTGGAAGGCCGAAAAAGGGGTGCTGCTTGAAATCAAAAACAAACTCGGGTTTGCGCTCCGTCACGTCCTGAAAATCGTTCACCTGCCAACGCCCGAGCAAAGTCAGCGTGTACACTTCGTCCCACTTTGTCAGAGAGAGGGAGTTATCCGGCTGCGGGTCGGTGGCAAATTCACGCCGATAAAAATCTTCCAAAAAATCGACATCGCTCAGCACGTTGATATCGGCTGTTCCATAGATGTCATCCGCAATGAAAAGTCTCTGTTGGAAAGCGACTCGATAGCGGTTCATGGTATCGGTTTCCGCTGGTTCTCCCGGAGCCTCCACCGAGGTCACGTCCTGCGTTTCAAAAACATAATCACTGCGAAGCTTGCCGAAGTTCCGATTCGATGGGCCGTATTTCATATCGAGGTCAATGCCTGCGGAGGGCCCGAATTCAGTTCTCTCCTCAAAGCGCACCTTGCCACTTACGCCTGGAGCGATGGGAAAGCCATAGCCAAGGAGCAGGTAGGCACCCCAGCGCGAATCGTATCCGGGCAGGAACTCAAACCCGCTGCTGTCCAAGTTGGCATAGAGGTAGGGGAACCAAAAAATTGGCGTTTGGCCAACGTAGAGAGTTGAATTTGTCAGGATGACGCGGCTGTCGGGGTAGAATCGCATGGATCTCGGGCGAACGTGGAAATCCGGCTTCGAGGAGTCATGAGTCGTAATGGATGCATCTCGAATTCGAAATTCCTTGGGCGAGACGGCCCGCAGATTGAAAGCCTGAAAAAACATCGGATACTGGGCACCCGAAAATTCAAGCGCACGCATTTGTTTACTCTCCAAATTAAACAAAGCACGCTGCCCGCTGAGAACCTGATCCGGAGTGTAGACCCTGATGTTGCCGACCAGAAGAACATCGCGTGTGTCCGGGTTATACTCCGCGTAGTCGCAAAAGATGCTGTATTTTCCGTAGTAAATCTGGACGTTGTCTTCAGCAATCGCAACGCCTTGGTCAAAGCGCGTATTGCCATCTGCCGTGATTTCCACGGGAGAGTCGCCGAAATTGCCAAACTGGGCGCGAGCAAGCGGCACCAAAACCAAAAGGCAGAGACTGAGAAGGAACTTCCTCATTAAAAGGTAAAGATTAAATATCCGTCTCGCGGATATCAAGGGTGGAGTTAATCTCCGTATCCGTTTGGGTGCTTCACATGCCATGCCCAGGCACTTTCTACAATCGGCACGATGTTTTGAAAGCGTGGCGACCATCCGAGCTCGGTGCGGATTTTGTCCGAAGCGGCGATGAGTCGTGGCGGGTCACCGGCGCGCCGGGGTTTTTCAAGAGCTTTAATGGTCCGACCTGTGATTTTTTGACAGGTTTCGATCACCTCACGAACCGAAGTTCCTCCACCGGTGCCGAGATTGTAAAAATCGCTTTTTTCAGACTGAACCGCAAGGATGTGAGCCTCGGCAAGATCAAGGATGTGAATGTAGTCGCGGATGCAGGTGCCGTCGGGCGTGGGATAGTCGGTGCCGAAAATATCAACCGACTCACGCTGTCCAAGAGCCACCTTGAGGATGTTTGGAATGAGGTGGGTTTCGATCCGATGGTCTTCGCCGAATTTTTCGGATGCTCCGGCGGCATTGAAGTAGCGCAGGGCTACGAAAGAAAGCTTATGAATCTCGCGATACCAACGGAGAATCGTCTCAAACATGAGCTTCGATTCGCCGTAGGGATTGATCGGACGCTGGGGGAGAGACTCGTCGATCGGCATGCGCTCGGGAATACCAAACGTTGCACAAGTCGAAGAGAAGACAAATTTTTTGACTCCGAACTCTACCGCCATGTCGAGGAGGTTGATGCCCGAAGATACGTTATTGCGAAAGTATTTTGAGGGGTTCTCCATCGACTCGCCAACGAGGGCATTGGCGGCAAAGTGCATCACCGCATCTGGCTTGGCCTCACCGAACGCGTGGTGCAGAACCGAACGGTCGGCGAGATCGCCTTGGAAGAAGTCCGCTCTTGAATCAACAGATCTGGCATGCCCCTCGGTGAGGTTGTCAAAAACAGAAACCTTGAACCCTCTATTGATGAGTTCTTCCACGCAAATGCTGCCGATGTAACCGGCTCCGCCCGTCACAAGAATATTTTTCATTTGAGCTGGCACACTTATCCGTTCTCAGGCTTGGAGACAATCAAATCCCAAAAAAACTCATCGTGGCGAGCGCCGGTAAATCCAGATGCTTTGAAGAATGGCAAAGCTCAAAAGTGTGATCATGACAAACGATCCGCCATAGCTGATGAGCGGCAATGGAAGGCCAGTGATAGGCGTGAGCGAGATCGTCATCCCAAGATTCATGAACGTGTGAGTAAAGAGCAGCAGCGTGATTCCAACTGCCAAAAGCCGACCCAAGTCGTCCTCCGCATTCATCGAAATACCGAGCATGATAAGAAAAAGTAGGGCCAACCCGGAAATAAGAATTACGGAGCCTAGGAATCCGTGCTGCTCGCCCATGACAGAGAAAATGAAATCATTGTGAACAATCGTGTGCGGAAGAAATCCAAGGGCATTCAGGGAATTCGGCGATTTGTAGCCCTTTCCAGCCCAACCGCCGGAACCAATGGCAACGAGGGACTGGGTAATATTCCATCCATCGCCCAACGGGTCGGCTTCAGGATCCAGAAAAGTCGTGATGCGCGAGTACTGATACGGTTTCAAGCCGAAATGGACAACGAGGGGGACGAGTGCCAAGCCGATCACCAAAATCAAAATGAGCCAACGTTTGGGTATGTGACCGACAAACATCATTCCCAGCAAAACAGGAACCCAAACAATGCAAGAACCGAGGTCAGGCTGGATCAGAATCATCAACCACGGAGCGCCCACGATGGCTCCGCAACCAAGGATCCGCAAAAAGGCCGGCATCGCCCGCGTGTTCGAAAGAAAGAGACTGAGCGTGAGGATCCCCCCGATGATCGCTAACTGTGAGGGCTGGAAGCTCATGGGGCCAAGATCAAGCCAGCTCCGAGCGCCATAGCGCTTTTCGCCGATAAACATCGTGGCGATGAGCCCAAGAATGCTGACCACATAAAGCGGAATCGCCCCAAACCGCACCCATCGGTAATCAATGAGCGAGACGATGAAAAACATCGGCATACAAATCGCGATCCAGATCAGTTGCGACTTGGCAAAGGCTTGATCCCTCATCCAAGTCGCGCTGTGAATGGCATAGAGCCCGTAGACCAGCATTACCACCATGAGAAAGAAGAGCGGCCAGTTCATTCTCAGGAAATGTCGGAGCAAAGGATGCATCAGGCGATGGACGGCACAGCCGCGAGGAGAGTCTTCGTGTATTCGTTTTGGGGGTCGTTGTAGATGGCTTCGGCGCTTGCAGACTCGACAATTTTTCCATGGTGCATCACCAGCACATGATCGCTGATGTGCTCGACCACCGCGAGATCGTGCGCGATGAAAAGATAAGCGATGCCGAACTGCTCTTGGAGGTCCTGCAAAAGATTCACGATCTGCGCCTGCACGCTCACGTCCAACGCGCTCACGGGTTCGTCGCAAACGATGAATCTCGGCTCTACAGCAAGTGCCCGGGCGATACCGATACGCTGGCGCTGACCCCCACTGAATTCGTGCGGGTACCGCAGCATCATATCCGCCTTGAGCCCGACGAGGACGAGCAGATCGGCTACGCGCGCCGCACGGTCAGCCCGAGTCATCGTTGGAAAATGAATCTCCAGCGCCTCGCCAACGATCTCCCCGATCGTGAAGCGGGGATTCAACGAACCAAAGGGATCTTGAAAAATCATCTGCATCTCCCGACGAAGGGGACGGAATTCGCGCTCGGAAAGAGGCAAGACATCGCGGCCGTTGTAAAAAACACGTCCCGACGTGGATTCGATAAGCTTGAGAATCGTACGGCCCACGGTGGTTTTTCCACTGCCACTTTCGCCCACCAAACCAACAGTGTGGCCCGCCTCGACTTGAAAAGAAACGTCATCAACCGCACGGATATCACTCACCTTGCGTCGCATCACTCCCCCCACCACGGGAAACCATGTCCGCAGATTTTGAACCTCCAATAACGGCATAGCTGAGGATGGCATGGGAAGAGCTGATTTGTCACCAGCCATCATTCGAAATCCAAGAACATGGTTCCAAAAAAAGAAAACTCTCCGCGAGTCGATGCCTCGCGGAGAGAAAATGAGACACGCGGAATGCGTTGGTTATTTGACAAGTCCGGCTGCTGCCAACGTCTTGTAAGCACCGTTTTTTGAAATCGTCTTGAAGGCGCGGGCCGTAGCTTTCACTGTTACGAATTTTTTGAGCTCCGGAACCCAGACGCGTTTGGTTTTGAGATTCGGCTGGAAATAACGAGGAGTCACGGCAGTGACGTGCCTGCCGATACCGCCTTTTTTCTTTGCGAGACCGCGACGATGGATTTTAGATCCGCGAACGGGCTTGGCCCCAGTAATGCTGCACTTTCTAGACATAAGATGGACGGCCGAAGTTAGGGAAACTTTCAGACAAGTCAACATATTCGTTTATTTTTTGCATTTTTCTGAAAGCGCTCCCAGCTCGTGAAATTTCAGCGATTGTTTTCCAATCTTAGAGCATTCGTAATGACACACAAGGAGCTGAGACTCATCGCGGCGCCTGCGAGAATGGGACTAAGCAACAGACCAAAGAAGGGATACAGCACCCCGGCCGCAATCGGGATTCCGAAGATATTATACAAGAAAGCAAAAAAAAGATTTTGGCGGATATTTTGCATCGTCTCACGGCTCAGGCGCACGGCTCGGGCGATGCCGAGCAGATCGCCTTTTACTAGAGTGATCCCGGCGCTTTGGATGGCGACATCCGTCCCATTGCCCATGGCAATGCCAACATGGGCTTCGCTAAGAGCCGGAGCGTCGTTGATCCCATCTCCTGCCATGGCCACACGTTCTCCAGAGGCGCGGAGATTTTTGATGAAGGCCGCCTTAGCGAGCGGTTCGAATCCCGACTCAAACGAATCCAGCCCGAGTTTTTTGGAAACAGCAGCAGCCGTAAGCTCATTGTCACCCGTGAGCATCGTGATTTTAAGTCCCAGTGACTGAAGATCGCTCAAAGCGGCAGCAGTCGTTGGTTTGATTGGATCAAAAACGGCGAGAAGACCGGCAGGGCGTGAATCCACTGCAATAAAAAGAACCGACTTGCCCTCTGCTTGGAGCTTCGAAGCCGACAATTCCAGCATCTCGACGTGCGGTATTTTTTCACTCCGAAGAAATTCCGCCTTTCCGACAAGCACTCTTCTTCCCGCGACATCGCCAAGGACTCCCGCTCCGGAAAACGATTGAAAGCTGGAGACGGGCAAAAACGGAACTCCCTGCGCGCCTTGGATAATTCCTGCAGCAAGAGGATGCTCGCTATGGAGCTCGAGCGAGGCAGCGAGTTGGAGCACCTCGTTGGCATCAAAGCCATCGGAGGGAAGAATGTCGACAAGCCGAGGCCTGCCCTCTGTGAGTGTACCGGTTTTATCCACCACAAGCGTGGTAATTTTTTCCAGTTCCTGAAGAGAGTACGCTTCTTTCACAAGCACTCCCTCTCTGGCACCGCGGCCAACGGCGACCATGATAGACATCGGTGTCGCAAGGCCCAATGCACACGGACACGCGATAATAAGGACCGCCACGGCATTGACGATCGCATAGGCGAGCCTGGGCTCGGGTCCGATTCCTACCCACACGAGGAATGTAAGAATCGAAACCAACAACACCACAGGAACAAAAAATCCAGCCACCTGATCAGCCAAGGCCTGGATGGGCGCCCGAGTGCGCTGGGCCTCGGCCACCATTTGAACAATACGGCCTAGGAGGGTATCGCTGCCCACGCGTTCAGCCTGCATGACGAAGCTCCCGGATCCATTGATTGTGCCACCCACCACCCGCTCACCGGCGGATTTTTCAACAGGAAGCGACTCCCCAGTGATCATCGACTCCTCCACGCTCGAATGGCCTTCCAGAAGGATGCCATCAACCGGGACGCTTTCGCCCGGCACGACACGCAAACGGTCGCCGACCTGAACCTGCTCGAGCGGAATTTCACAGTCTCCAGATTCCGTGAGCTTCCGCGCGAGGGGCGGCGCAAGATTCAAGAGCGAGCGGATTGCTCCGCCAGTCCTACTGCGGGCTCGGAGCTCGAGGACCTGACCCAATAGGACGAGGGAGACGATCACCGCAGCCGACTCGAAATAGACGGGCACCTTGCCTCCATGCCGCATGGGAGGTGGAAAAAAATCCGGAACGAGCATCGCGAATGCGCTGAAAATAAATGCCGCCCCGACACCGATGGCAATAAGCGTGAACATATTCCAATGCCTGCGTAAGACCGAGAGCCACCCTCTGAGGAAAAACGGATAACCACACCAACCCACAACCGGTATGGACATGACAAACTGAAGCCAGCGCGACAGCTCTCCATTCGACCAACTGGCTAGCGCAGGAATAAGGTGTGCCATAGCCAAGAGAAAAACCGGCAAGCCAAATACGATAGAGACCACGAAGCGCCGCATCATGTCCACCAACTCTTCATTCCCCTCACCCTCAGCTCTAGGATTCAGCGCTTCGAGCCCCATGCCACATTTTGGGCAATCACCCGGATGATCTGCCTTCACCTCTGGGTGCATCGGACAGGTGTAGAGGGAAGTCTGGCTGGTGGGTTGGATTTCGCTCGCTGGAGCCAAGAACTTTTGTCGGCAGTGCTCGGAACAAAAAAAGAACGATTTGCCTCCGCTCTCCACGCGGATTCGGGAGGATTCATCTACCTCCATGCCGCATATGGGATCGACTGCCATTTCAGGAAGCACCGAGATAGCGAATGCTGATGCGATCGCACGATTCGCCTTTCATCGAGCAAGGACTGCTCTTTCCTCGAGCTCGGCTTTTCTTTTTTTCAGAGAAACCTCCACGGCATTCTGGAGCTCTTTTCGAGTGAATGGCTTGAGAATGTACTCAAATGGACCCGCAAAGACGGATCGCTTCATGGTTTTTTCATCCGCGTGCGCCGTTAAAAAAACAACCGGTGCACCTGTCCTACCGCGGATGGCGACGGCAGCGGTGATTCCATCGAGAACTCCCTTCAATGTGATGTCCATAAAAATAACGTCGGGCAGCAGCTCGCCTGCAGCCTGAACGACACCTTCGGCGGTGTCTGTGATCCCGACCACCTCATACCCAAGCGAGATAAGCTCACCCTTCAAGGCGGCAGCGGTGATCGCTTCGTCCTCCGCAATTAAAATTCGTGTTGGTTCCATATTAGGAATCTCGACCCGCTAGATCGGTTTTCAAGTTAGGTTCAATCGAGAAGACAACCGCCATACGCGTGCCTCCGCCAGGATTATTTGAAATTTCCACCTCGCCACGAATTTGCCGCGCGAGAGCGTGGGCGAGATTCATTCCCATGCGACCGTTCTTGATGCCGCTAAAACCGGGGGGGAGTCCGATCCCATCATCACTAACAACCATCGTATTTTTGACGCCGGAATGCAGTTCCAGCCCAATGATTCCGGTCTTCCTGCCCGGAAAAGCATGCTTCAAAGAATTCAGCAACAGCTCCGTGGCAAGCAACCCAAGTACCTGTGAAGTGTCCACATCAAGCTCCAGCGGCTCGATCTTCTTCTCGATCAACAATTGGCATCCTGCAGGAGCGTGAGTGTGCAGAAGCATCTCCGCGATTTCCTGCAGATTCTTTCCGAAGTCAATCCTCTGAAGATTTCCCGAGTTGTAGAGTTGCTCATGCAAGCGGGCCATGAATTGAATCCTCTCCCGGCACTCCGCAAAAATTTCAGTATCGGCTGCGTCCTTGAGTTTTGAAGCCTGAAGCAAAAGCAGGCTCGAGATGATCTGAAGGTTATTTTTAACTCGGTGGTGGATTTCTTTTATAAGGTTTTCCTTTTCTTCAAGGCTGTCGCGATTTTTTTTCACGGACTCCCGCTGCTGGTAGAGGTCCCTCAGAATGATCGTGAGCGCAAGAAAAGCAATGGCACACGCCAATACCGCACTCGCTACCATGGCCTGGAGTAAACGCTCGGATTCATTTTTTCGTTCCGCGATGCGCGCTTCCAGAATTTGATGTTGGCCGGTGATAAAATCCTGAAATGCGACCGTGATCTGCTGCATGACCAAGTCTCCCTTGCGGTGAATCGGGTTCTGACCGCCCGAACCACTTTCGTAGGCCAAGTAGGAATCGTTTAAAAGTTGCAGGCGGCGGCGGATCATCTCACCGATCCGCTCAAGCTGGCGAAACATCATTTCATCACCTGTTGCAGAACTAATGAGATTGGTGAAACGCTCATCCATGATGATGGCCGACTTTTTTAGATATTCATCCCTCCTGGCTGAGCTGCCGGTAATGACATAGCTACGGAGCGCCGACTCGGTATCTCTCAGCTCGAGTTCGAGATTTTTCGCTAAATCGAGCTGACTGTGTTTCAGGTCAACCCAGATGATCGAGTCCATGAGGTTCTTGCTGGTAGAGTAGGAGAACCAACTATCCACCGCAAAAAGCACCATGAAAACTGCAAAGGCTGCCGTGACGACAAACTCGAGCCTCTTCTTAGAAACCTTGGAAACAAAATGGCTCATCAGAATACTTTGTACTTGGGGAAAACATCCGCCAGTAGCGCCGAGATCGCAAATTTACCGGAAATTTACGCGCGCCTGAACATTCCTGCAATGGCCCGAAACGGGAAAAGAAGCCCCTTCAAAAAGAACCCGACAATAGCTGCGAAGACGTTCATCGGAATACGTGCAAAATGAAGCGCTGGTTGAATAAGGCCGCGCACAAATGCGCTCCGCAGGTAGGCGATGGAAGTAACTATAATGATCACGATACCAATGAATTTTTGCCAAGTCGTGACGTGTACCGGGCCCGGCAGCATTTGAATTCCAGAGTGCGGGTCGCTCAGGAGTTCGTAAACGAGAATGAATCCGACATAGCCCACGAGAATAAAAGCCGTATGCTCAAGAATCGGAAACTTTTCGATCAGCCGAATACAGGCCCCAGCAACGAAACGCAGT
Source organism: Verrucomicrobiota bacterium (assembly GCA_009886045.1). Taxonomy (GTDB): domain Bacteria; phylum Verrucomicrobiota; class Verrucomicrobiia; order Chthoniobacterales; family Terrimicrobiaceae; genus UBA967. The sequence continues at coordinate 2,592 of VFJO01000144.1, read as the reverse complement.
GCGAGAATGCCAATAAATACTCCCGTACACACAACCCAAAGCTCAGGGCTCATCGCCACAGCGGCAACCACATTATCTACGCTAAGACTCAGATCCATGATTTCGATCGCCACGATCGTTCCAAAAAATCCCCTCTGCGTGATTTGAGATGGATCAGCACTTCTCGAATTCTCGGAGCTGTGAAAGTGATCGCACATCAGATAAACTAAATATGCAGCACCGCTGATTTTTAACCACGGATTCTCAATAATCCATGCCGCAAAAGCCAAGCAGAGGCCGCGAAAGAAATACGCACCGATGATGCCAAATTTCAGCGCGAGATATTTCTGACGTTCTGGCAGGTGGTTCGCCATGGCAGCAATCGCCAGCGCATTGTCCACGCTGAGAAGACCCTCGATGATAATTAGCGAAACGATGATCGGAAGCGCCTCAACGACGGCGGCTGACGATGGAAGCGATAAATTTGCAATAATTTCGTTGAGCCAAATAAGCATCTTTTCACGCTAGCAACTTGCAAAATCGAGCCCATGAAAAAATTGCGACCGAGTGGAGGTTGCCGTGACGCCGCGAGATTTCAAACATCGACGATCGTCTACGACACGACGGTGTGATTCTGCGAAAAGTTTCTGGATTCCCTCGCCGACGCAATGTGGACCACATGGTCCAAGCTGCACGCAGCGGGTCAGCTTTCGAGAAGCGGCGGGCAACTACAGAACACATGGCGGTCCCCATGGACATTGTCGATCCGGGCCACGCTCGGCCAGAATTTGTGCTGGCTGAGCCATGGCGCAGGCCAGGCGGCTTGGGAGCGCGGATAGGGGCGCGTCCACTCGTCGCTGGTCACACACGCGGCCGTGTGCGGGGCGTTTTTGAGCGGGTTGTTGGTGCGGTCGAGCTTGCCGGATTCGATGGCGACAAGTTCGGCGTGGATCGTGAGCATGGCGTCGCAGAAGCGGTCGAGCTCGGCCAATGACTCGCTCTCGGTGGGCTCGATCATGAGGGTCCCTGCGACCGGCCAACTCATCGTGGGAGCATGAAAACCAAAATCCATAAGGCGCTTGGCGACATCTTCGACTTCGATGCCGGCGCGTTGTTTCCATTCGCGCAGATCAAGGATGCACTCGTGCGCGACGCGGCCGGTTTTTCCTTTGTAGAGGATCGGAAAATGCGCGCCGAGGCGTACGGCCATATAATTAGCATTAAGAATCGAGACCACTGTGGCATCGCGGAGGGCGCGCGGGCCCATCATCGCGATATACATCCAGGAAATGACCAGAATGCTCGCACTGCCGAGGTTCGACTGAGACACGGGGCCAACGGCGTTGCCCTTTTTGAGCGGATCACCGGGGAGGAAGGGGGCGAGGTGCTTGGCGACACCTATGGGACCTACGCCGGGACCACCACCACCGTGTGGAATACAAAAGGTTTTGTGGAGATTCAGGTGGCACACATCGGCTCCGAAATCACCCGGACGGCACAACCCAACTTGCGCGTTCATGTTGGCGCCGTCCATGTAAACTTGGCCGCCGGCAGTGTGAATGATCTCGCAAATGTCACGAATGCCTTCTTCGAAAACGCCGTGGGTCGAGGGATAGGTCACCATGACTGCAGCGAGGTTTTCGCGGTGGAGATCGGCTTTCGCTCGGAGATCATCGAGGTCAATGTTGCCGTTGGCGTCACAGCTGACGGGAACAACCTGCATTCCGACCATGACGGCACTGGCGGGGTTTGTGCCATGCGCGGAGGTCGGGATGAGACAAACCTTGCGAAGCGTGTCGCCTCGGGATTGATGGTAAGCGCGAATGGCCAGGAGTCCGGCATATTCGCCTTGCGATCCGGCATTCGGCTGCAGTGAAACGGCGGCGAAGCCTGTGATCTCGGCGAGCCACTCCTCGAGTTGGCGTGCCATTTTTTGATAGCCTAGGGATTGATCGGTCGGGGCGCAGGGATGAAGCGCTGCGACGGACTCCCAAGAGACTGGCAGCATCTCGGATGTCGCGTTAAGCTTCATCGTGCAGGAACCAAGTGGGATCATCGATGTCGTGAGCGAGAGGTCTTTCGCTTCCAAGCGGCGGATATAGCGCAGCATTTTACTTTCCGTGTGATGCGTGTTGAAAACCGGATGCGTCAGGAACTGCGAGGTGCGACGGGGTGTTTCGACGGATGATGCCACAAAGGCAGCTCCAAAAAGTTTTAGGAGCGGGTCTATGCTGGTTGTGGTTTCGTCGAGCGAAATGGCGAGTGTTGTGTCGTTGAGCAGGCGGATGTTGATTCCCTCGCTTGCCGCACGGGCGACCAAGACGGAGGCAGATTCGCTTTTTGGAGTCACGCTCACCGTGTCAAAGAACGCGGCATGATGCACGGTATGGCCGACCTTTTTGAGCGAATCTGCAAGATTGGCGGCGTGGCGATGCACGCGCTCGGCGATGGCACGCAGACCCTCAGGGCCGTGGTAAACGGCATACATCGAGGCCATCACAGCGAGTAAAACTTGCGCGGTGCAAATATTGCTCGTCGCTTTATCGCGACGGATGTGCTGCTCGCGGGTTTGGAGCGTGAGGCGCAGGGCGGGATTGCCGGCGGCGTCCTTCG
>VFJO01000033.1 GCA_009886045.1 Verrucomicrobiota bacterium | reverse complement strand
TGCGCGAGTAGTCGAGGTACAACATGGATGCCACGGCGTCCACGCGAAGCCCATCTACATGGTACTCTTCGAGCCAAAAGAGAGCGTTCCCGATCAGAAAGTTTTTCACCTCGTGCCTGCCATAATTGAAGATGAGAGTGCCCCAGTCTTGGTGCTCGCCAATTCTGGGATCCTCGTGCTCGTAGAGGCAGGTTCCATCGTAGCGGGCGAGGCCGTGTGCATCTTTTGGAAAGTGTCCTGGCACCCAGTCGAGAATCACGCCGATACCAGCTTGGTGACAGCGATCAACAAAATTTCGGAACTCATCGGGATTTCCGAATCGGCTTGTTGGCGCATAGTAGTTCACTATTTGGTAGCCCCACGATCCATCAAATGGGTGCTCCATTACCGGCATGAGTTCAATATGTGTGAATCCCATTTCCTTCACATACGGAATCAGGCGGTCTCCGAGCTCACGGTAGCTCAGGGAACGATTTGCCTCCTCTGGGATGCGTTGCCAAGAGCCGATGTGGACCTCGTAGATGCTCATTGGCGAGTTGTAGGAATCGGTCTCTGACCGTTTCTTTATCCACGCGCTATCATTCCACTGATAACGCTCGAGATTGAACACCATGCATCCTGTTTCCGTGCCATGCTGCGCAAAGAACGCATATGGGTCTGTCTTCAAAAAAACCTCGCCATGAGCGCTGCGTATTTCAAATTTGTAGTGTGCTCCCTCATGCACGCCAGGTAGAAAGATTTCCCAGACTCCGGAAGGGAGAAGTTTTCGCATTTGGTGAACTCGCCCATCCCAGTTGTTGAAATCCCCAACCACACTCACGCGCTGCGCCGATGGGGCCCATACGGCAAAATGCACGCCGGGAATATCGTTAATTATTTTCACGTGTGCGCCGAGCTTCTTGTGGATGTCGTAGTGCGTGCCCTCGTTGAAAAGGTAGATATCAACCTCTCCCAGAACTGGGGCAAAAGAATAAGCGTCACGCTCGCGCCATCGCGTGCCGTCATGTCCAGTCAGTTCGAGCGTGTAACTCATCGCCTCGGTGAAACCAACAATCTCGCCTTCGAAGAGACCGCAGACGTCGAGGCGACTCAGTTTTTGAATTTTTGCGCTCTTGCCATCAAGGATCACAGCGACTTCAGCCGCATCCGGTCTCAAAACTCGGGCAACAAATCCTCCGTTGAAAGATCTGATTCCTAGCACGCGAAAGGGATCGGAGTGACGGGCTTCCACGAGGGGAAAAAAATCATCTGGAGTGAGGTGGGAAGAGGTCATACCGCAGCATTAAGTCAAATCGACTGGAGTGAACAGATATTCCTTTCGCTTAGGAGTCCGCGTTAATTTCATCTTTTTATAACTTGCTACCTACGATGGTCCCCGTATGATGTGTTCCTCTTATGGCAAAAACAGCATGGCTCGAGCGCAACAAGCGCAAACAGAAGACAGTCGAAAAGTATGCGGCACTCCGCGCAGAATTGAGGGCTAAAAAAGACTACGCTTCACTCACTCAACTTCCCCGCGACGCAAGCCCTACCCGCCTTGTGAACCGCTGCCGCATCACTGGACGTCGCCGCGCATTCCTTCGCCGTTTTCAGATTTCCCGTATTACTTTCCGCGAACTCGCCTCATCCGGACTTATTCCCGGCGTTACAAAAGCGAGTTGGTAATCTTGCGGTTTTTTCCTGTTCTTGCCTGAAAGCAAGGATGCATACCGCATAGTGTCATGTCCCCACTCTGGAAACGGAATCCGTTTGTAGGATTTGGAATTGGAATGGGGTTACTTGGTGCCTTGGCTCTCGCATTAAAGCACAGGCAAAGATCTGTGCCGGGTCGCATACCCGATGAGATATCTCCCGCCATTTTCGCCACCAAGTCTGTTACCACGGCGCATGGAGAGCTCGTCTATCACACCAGTGGTTCCGGGACGCCTGTAGTATTTCTGCATGGTTTTTTTCTCGGGGCCTCATCGTATGAGTGGTCGAAGGTCTACGCTCGGTCTGCTGGACGCCACGAGGTTATAGCCCCCGATCTGATCGGTTTCGGGGAATCAGAGCGTCCCGCAAAGGCGCTCGACGCGATGGATTATGTGGAGTCTCTTGCGGAATTTCTTTCTAAGGTTGTGCCCCATAAGCCTGCTGTGATTATTGCCAGCGGTGTTAGCGCTAATCTTTCGCTGTTACTTGCCGCGCGGCACCCCGAATTGGTCTCTCGAATGGTTCTTTTTCTTCCAACAGATCTCAGGGGCGCTCAAAAATGCCGTGCGATGGGTATCGTTGGAAAAAGCCGCATTCCAGGCATCAGTCATCTGATTTACAAACGCCACCTCGCTCAAGCACCCTTCATCCGTTCTTGGTTGGAGAAATCTGGTTTTTCCAATCCTGAAAAAGTTCATGAAGAAGTGTTGAGTGTTCTTGTAAATTGCGCGCAGCAATACGGCGCTGAATACGCTATTTTCAATTTTTTTAAAAAACGTCACAGTTTTGATGTTTCTCGATCACTCGCCAGCGTGCTCGCTCCGGTGCATATCATTTGGCCCTCGAAGGCTTATGGGTTCCATCCAAGTGATGCCGCGCACCTTTGCCGCAACATGCCGCGTGCGACTATGGAAATTTTGCCCGAGGCTTCGGCCTTCGCCCCTATGGAATCGCCCGAGGATATCACTGAAGTGGTCTCGCGATGGATCGACGGGGACCTCACCGCCTTGCAGTCCACTTGACCTTGCTATGACTGAAAAACCAAAAACCAATACAGCCCAGCGCATCGTACTCATCCGCCACGGCGAGACCGAGTGGAGCCTTTCTGGACGTCACACGTCGGTAACGGATATTCCCCTCACTCCAAAGGGCGAGCAGCAAGCCTCAGGGCTTCAGTCTTTCCTTCAGAAATGGAACTTTGGCCTTGTTCTTTGCAGTCCTCGCCTCAGAGCTCGTCGAACATGTGATTTAATCGGACGGGGAAAAATGGCGATTCAAACCGATGACCTAGCGGAGTGGAATTATGGCCAGTATGAAGGTCTGACCACGGCTGAAATTCGTGAGACTGTTCCTGGCTGGACTGTCTTCAGTCAATCTTGTCCCAGTGGCGAATCTGCTGCCGATGTGGCGTCGCGGGTGGATCGTGTGATTTCGCGTGTGCGGGAATTTGGTGGGGACACCCTTCTCGTGTCGCACGGGCACTGCCTCCGCGTTCTTACGGCCCGTTGGCTTGATATGGAGCCTGAGTGCGCGCGTTTTTTTAATCTCGGGACGGGTACATGGAGTGTTCTCTCCTACGAGCATGAAACCTCGGTTCTTCAGGTTTGGAACTCGCCGCCATCAGGAAATTAATCTGCAGTGCCGCTTTGGGTGAGAGCCCTGAGAACAACATCGGCAACCTGATCCATCTCGTTTAGGGTATTGTAAAAATGGGGACTAAATCGCAACCATTTCCTCCCATCGCGGTTGGCCCGAAGCGAGGCTATGATGCCTTCTTGCTCGAGTTTTAAAAAAACGGCCTCATTTTTTGCAGTGGGATGCCTTGCAGTTAAAATCCCCGATCTCATAGGGTCATCTGCTCGAGGTGAGAGGAATTCAAAGCCAAGTGCGCTGAGACTGTTTTCCAGGTGGTCTCTGTTGGCAAGAATCCCGGAGTGAACACTCTCCAAGCCGAACCCAAGGAGCATTTCCAAGCTGGCCTTCATGCCATACATGCCGGCGATATTTAGCACGCCGGGTTCGTAGCGCCTTGCGGTGTCCTCAAAAACAATTTCTTTCTGGGCGAGGAAATCCGGCGATTTCACATTCCAAGCGCCGAGCAGTGTAGGGCGACATTTTTCGAAGTTTCTCCGCGCCACAAAAACAATGCCCATGGCCATCGGGCCAAGCATCCACTTGTGAGCATCCGCACTCAGGAAATCAACAAATTCGACATCTGCTGGGGAGGCTCCGAGAGTTTGGATGGCATCAAGGGAAAATAATATTCCTTTCGACCTCAGCATCCGGCCGATGGCGCCAACATCAATTCTGCGACCGCTCAGGTAGTGACACGAAGCCAACGCCACTAATTTAGTACGAGGGCTCAAGGCCGCTTCAACCAATTCAGGAGTGATGTCTCCTGCGACTTTCGGGCACAGTTCTTTTGTTACAACGCCTCGTGAGGCAAGGTCTATCCAAGGGTAAACATTCGCGGGATAGTCGTCCCCATAATAAAGAACTTCGTCTCCGAGCCGCCAATCAAGTCCGTTTGCAAATAGGCTCAACCCAAGGGATGTCGGGCCGAGAAGAGCGATTTCATCGGGGTGTGCGCCGATCAGTGTGGCGCAAAGTGAGCGGGTGCGGGCTACGTCCATTAAAACCTCCCCGAACTCTTGATGCCTGTGGCAACTCGCTTCTGCGTATCCTTTGATTGCATCTGCCGCGCGCCGAGGCAAAATTGTGACACCCGCATGTCCCAGAAAAATACCATTCTCAACAACCGGAAATTCTCTTCTCCGTTCTGACTCGTCTTGAAAAAAATTCACTTCCTTGACTCCTCAGCTTCTCGAATGAGTGACCAAAAATCATTTGTTTTCGAGACCTCGCCGTCTTCTTCATCGATCGGAAGATTCGATCGGAAAAGAAAATCCCTGATTGTGTTTTTATGCAGCACTCGGTGTATCAAGAGGCCTTCGGGGTGTTTTTCAAAATAGATTCGATAATCTCGCGCACGATAGCGGAGCAAGGAGCGGCCATCGCGTGAGACCTTGCCGAATTTATCATCTTCAGGCATGTCTTGGTCCCCCGGAAGAAACTGAAATTCGGCGAGTAGGTCCAACTGCAAATCCTTTGGCAGCGCCGCCATCTCCCCAGCGCTGATTTGATTGAAAATCACTTGAAACACAACCTCACACTACTCCTTCCTTGACCCATTTTGGCAAGAAGTGATTTCTATGGTGTGTTGCCAAATCACTGCCAATCTGACTTAACTGAATCCACGACTCCTATGGCCAAAAATATTGAATCCCACCTCCAAGAAAAACGCATCTTCAAGCCATCTGCCGCCTTTTCAAAAAAAGCTGCGGTGAAAAGCTTGGCTGACTACAAGAAGCTCCATGCCGAATCGCTGAAGAATCCCGAAAAATTCTGGGCGCGCGAGGCATCCGATTTGTTATGGCAGAAGAAGTGGACAAAGGTTCTGGACTGGAAATCTCCCTTTGCCGAGTGGTTTGTAGGTGGGCAATTGAACGCCTCCGAAAATTGCCTCGACCGACACCTGAATGGGCCCCGACGCAACAAGGCCGCCATCATTTGGGAAGGGGAACCCGGCGAGCGCCGCACGCTCACTTACCACCAACTTCACCGTGAAGTTTGTATCTTTGGGAATATTCTCAAACGCAACGGTGTCAAATTGGGTGATAGGGTTTTGATCTACATGCCGCTCATTCCGGAGGCAGTCATCGCCATGCTCGCCTGTGCACGCATCGGGGCTGTCCACACGGTTGTCTTCGGTGGATTCAGTAGCGAGAGCATCAAGGATCGCCTTGCTGATAGCGGTGCAAAAATCGTTGTCACAGCCGATGCCGGTTATCGCCGCGGACAATGCGTCACTCTCAAGCAGAACGTGGACGATGCCTTGCAGGGCAATGCTGCGGTCAAGCGTGTCATCGTGGCCAAGCGCACCACGATCGGTGTCCATATCGAGGAGGGTCGCGACGTTTGGTGGCACCGCGAAGCGGAATACGTCGATGCCAACTGCCCAGCGATTGCGCTCGATAGCGAGCACCCGCTCTTCATCCTTTACACAAGCGGGTCCACTGGCAAACCGAAGGGAATTCTCCACACCACGGGTGGCTACATGACAGGCGCTGTTGCTACGACCAAATATGTTTTCGATCTCAAAGAAGAGGACGTTTACTGGTGCACGGCCGATGTGGGTTGGATTACTGGCCACAGCTATCTTGTTTACGGGCCGCTAGCCAGTGGCGCCACGTGTGTGCTTTACGAGGGAGCTCCCAACTGGCCCGAACCGGATCGTTTTTGGAAAATCATCGAGGAACTCGGCGTCACGATTCTCTACACTGCTCCCACCGCCATTCGTGCTTTTATGAAATGGGGCGACGAGTGGCCTAAAAAGCATGATCTTTCCTCGCTCCGGCTTCTCGGCAGCGTGGGCGAACCCATCAATCCTGAAGCCTGGATGTGGTATCACAAAAACATCGGTGCCGAGCGCTGTCCGATTGTTGATACATGGTGGCAGACCGAGACCGGCATGATTCTTATTTCGCCCTTGCCTGGGGCCACTCCACTCAAGCCGGGCACAGCGACACTTCCATTTTTTGGAATTGATGCAGCTATTGTTGATGATGATGGCAACGAGGTGCCCCATGGCGAAGGGGGCAAGCTCGTCATCCGCAAGCCTTGGCCTGCTATGCTTCGCACGATTTATCGCGACAAGCCGCGCTACAAAAAACAGTACTGGTCGGAAGTCAAAGGCGCCTATTTCACGGGCGATGGCGCCCGTCGCGACAAGGATGGTTATTTTTGGATCGTTGGCCGCATCGACGATGTCCTGAATGTCGCCGGTCATCGTCTCGGAACAGCCGAGCTTGAGAGTGCCTTGGTGGGACATCCCTCCGTTGCTGAGGCGGCTGTTGTGGGTCGCCCTGATGAGATCAAGGGCCAAGGAGTGGTGGCATTCGTCACCTTGCGGGAAGGTCACCCTGCCTCGAAGAAACTCTCTGCAGAGATTCGTGATCACGTCGGAAAAGCAATTGGTCCAATTGCCAAACCCGATGAAATTCGTTTTACCGAGGCTTTGCCAAAAACGCGCAGCGGAAAAATCATGCGTCGCCTTCTCAAGCAGGTTGCTGCTGGAGTTCAAATCACTGGCGACACAACCACGCTTGAGGATCTTAGCGTGCTCACACGCCTGAGCTCCGCAAAAGACGAATAAAAAAATTGAAGGCTGGAAATTCCAACGCATCCACTCCCAGCTATCCTGTCCCCACAGTTGGTGTTACTCAGCCGTGGGTCGCTTTTTTAGCGTTCCACGCCGCTATGGCGTTTACAATCCTGACGCTAGCGGCGGATTGGAATGTCGTCTCGGCATCTGGCCTCGGACAGCCTGCCCCTGGGGTTGAGCTCATCGAGACGCGTTGCGTGAATGGGAATCAGACCGCACGAGTCACAGCGCTTTGCTTTAATGATAAAAACCAAACCCTTCGCGTGGTTGATAGTCCATCGCCGGGTAGCGCCACGCTTGCCAACACTTTGTCTCACGCCAAGGCTATTGGCGGGGTCAACGGCGGTTATTTTCACAAGGATTATCGGCCAGTTGGTTTGGTCGTGTCAGATGGCAAAACGCTCCACGGCTTCGAAACTGCCAAGTTGCTTAGCGGCTTGGTTGCAGTGATGCCTGATGGACGCGTTGCTATTTTACGCTCCGGCGAATACGAACCCGTCAAATCAACGCTTCTTCAGGCTCTTCAATGTGGTCCCATGCTTGTGGAAGGCGGATGCATTATTCCTGGCCTGAATGATCTGCGTATCGCCCGTCGAACAATTCTAGCCAAGGGTGTGCGTGGTGAGACGGCTCTCATCTATATGTCTTCCGTCACTCTGGCTGACGCGGCTCGCATCCTTGCCCTTCCATCGGTCCTCGATACATGGAAGCCTAGGACTGCGATTAATCTGGACGGCGGGAGCTCCAGTGGACTTTGGACATCGAAGGGTTTTTTGCTCCCCGAGATCGCCCGCGTTAGAAACTTTCTGGGGATTTTTCCGCGATAACTTGTTCGCTTTGCATCTGGCATTAAAAAAATGGATTTTTCATTTCAGTGATTGTTGATGAACTCGTCAGAACCATCATCTCCTTCTCCAGAGTCCGACTGGATTCAGTGCCCGCGGTGCCATGCTCCATTGCGTGACCGTGAGTTGAGTGCCCAGGAATCTCTTTGCTGTGGGCAGTGCGGTGAGATGGTGAAGACGTCCCAACCCGGGCGCACGATGCCTGCCGCATTGGCTTTTTCCATGGCGGCTTTGATTACCTTTATTCCAGCTAACATGAATCCCGTTTTGATTTTTAGTGTGGCTGGAAACTCCCAAGAAAACTTAATCATCACGGGTGTCGAGGCGCTTTGGAAGGAGGGTTTCGAACCTCTGGGAGCTCTCGTCTTTTTTTCTGCCATATTCGCTCCATTTGTCTATTTGCTGGCGCTCACTTACCTCTCTGCGAGTTGGATTCTTCGGCTCCGCCCGCCTTTTCTTAAAGCCGCTTTCCGATTTGCTGAGTGTCTCGAAGACTGGAACTTGCTTCCCGTTTTTGCGATCGCCTGTGTGGTGTCTGTCGTCAAACTTCGCACGCTGGGAACCGTGAGCTGGGAACCGGGCTCGCTTTGGATTTTTGCTGCTGCCATTTTCACAATGCTGGCCATCCAATGCTTTGATAAGAAGTCCGTGGAACCCTATGTGGAGGGCGCAAAGTGAGCGGCCAGCTGAGATACGAAATTTCAAAAGCTCTCACTGCGGCTGCGATTGTGCTCTACATTCCAGCCAATTTTCTTCCTGTCATGACGATCACAATCACGGGAAAGGTCGAGCCTCTCACTGTCATGGGAGGCGTCATGGAGCTATATACCACTGGATTGGCTCCTGTGGCAGCGGTCGTTTTTCTGGCTAGTATTGTTGTTCCGGCAGTAAAGCTTTTTTCGCTTTCGTGGCTGCTTAGCCTTCACGGATCCGGCGTTGCTCAAGCTCGGCGGATGAAGGTTCATGCTTTCCTTCTGCGAATCGGCACTTGGGCGATGATCGACGTTTTTCTGCTTTCGATTCTTGCAGCTGTCGGACAACTTGGCATTTTGGCAAGTGTGCAGGCAGATAATGGGGCTCTTTTTTTTGGATCAATGATTGTCTGTACGCTCTACGCCACTGATATCTACAAGCCCTACATGATCTGGCAATCCACCTCGCCGAAAACCACATGACTAATTCACAAATACCACAGGATCATGGCGTCATTGCCGATACTAGGAAAAGCGGGGCGCTGTGGGTCTGGATTTTTCCTATCATCGCGGCTGCTGCCACCGGGTGGTTTTTTTGGACCGATTACAACTCGATGGGCCCTGAGATCAGCATCACCTTTGATGAGGTACCGGGGATTCAGGCTGGTAAAACTCCACTCGTTTATCGCGGTATAGATGCGGGTGTTGTGAGTGCTGTGGAGCTGGATAAAGACCTTAAAAAGGTACTTGTGAAAGTGCGCCTCAAGGAGTTTGCTGCCGGTCTTGCCACCAAGGAGACGGACTTCTGGGTTGAAAAACCGGTCATCACCCTGGCGGAGCTCACCGGTCTAGAGTCGATCATTCAAGGCAATTCCATCCGCGCTCGCAACCCTGGTGGAAACTTCGAGACCCAGTTTATCGGGCTTGCGGAGCCGCCTTTGATGCCTCTTTTACCAGGAGATTTTACGATCCGGCTCACTGGTACGCATATTCCGTTTTTGAACAGGAGATCGCCTGTGTATCATCGTGGAGTCCGAGTGGGATTGGTGCGAGAAAAGTTTATAAACGAAAAGGGAATTCCTGAGCTTTGCCTCTTGATCGAGCAGGCTTACACGAGTACTCTCCGCTCGACATCACGTTTTTGGCGGTTGCCAGCGACGTCTGTGCAGTTCGGTGAGAATGGCCTGAAGTTGGATGTGGAGGGTGTCGATGCCCTCGTTCAAGGCGCCTTGGCTTTCGATCATTTTGACCGGAGTGGGATGGAGCTTTCCGACGGTGCCCTCTTGGAGTTGTCTGCTAACGAGTTTGCCGCACGCGCTGCTGGTCGGTTGCTCACAGTCAGTTTTGATAATGCGCGTGGACTCACGCCCAAGGAAACTAGAGTTTGCTACCTTGGCCAACCGATCGGCCTTGTGGAATCCATTCGGCCGAGTCCGTCCTCCAGCCTCATTTTAGTGTCGCTCCGCCTCATGCCGGAATTCGATCAGCTTGCAGATTCAGCGGCCTCATTCACCTTGGTGCGACCCCATATATCGCTCGATGGCGTGAGTGGCCTGGATACCCTGATCACTGGTGTTTATCTGGAATTCCTTCCGGGCTCTGGCGGCGCGCACACAGATCTTTTTGCCGGCCGCTCGGTAACCAAGGAGGAGTGGGAGCGCCAGCAGGCCGATCGCCAGGGCTTGCCATTCACTCTTTCTGCGGAGAACCTTGCGTCACTCGGCAAGGGTGCTCCCGTTCTTTATCGAGGCGTCGTAGTTGGTTCGATTCTTGAAAAGAAACTCGATAAACAAGAGAAGCCTGTCCTTTACGGAGTCATACGCCCTGAATTTCGAAATGCCTTGGATGCGGACGCCAGGTTCTGGCGAGTGCCCGCAACGTCCATAAAAGCGGGGCCGGGATTTTTGAAGTTTGACGTTAACGGACTTGAAGGCTTGTTGAAGGGGGCGGTTTCCTTTGACGTGTTCTCCTCGAGAAGTCAAACCGCCGCACCCGAGTCTCAATTTGCGCTTTATGATGATGAGCCCAATGCGCGTGCTCTCTCCACACCTATTAAAATCTGCTTCATCAATGGTCGGGGCCTTGCCGCAGCTCAGACTGAACTCCGGTACCTTGGGATCCCGGTAGGAGTCGTGCAGAAAGTGGAGACTGCAGAAGGTCGTGTCGTTGTTTCGGCTCGCATGAACCAAGGCTATGAATTCTTGCGCAGAGAGGATTCGTTTTTCTCAATTGTGCGACCAAACATATCGCTTCAGGGCATCAGTGGCCTTGAGACCCTCATCAGCGGAGTTTACATCGAGTGTACACCGGGGTCTTCGAAGCGGCTTGCGGACACTTTTACAGGGCGTTCTACCCTCGATGCAGAAGAGATTCTGCAAAGCGGTCTCACCCTGACCCTTCTTTCGGATTCCACCCCGATCAATGCTGGGGCCTCTGTTTATTACCGGGGAATCAATGTAGGCCGCGTTACAGCGAAGTCTCTTTCATCCGATGGTCGTCATATCTCATTGACGATTGTTGTTGAGAAAAAATACCGCCACCTCGTACGTGAGAACTCAAAATTTTGGAATGCAAGTGGGCTCAAGGCGTCGTTGGGTTTCCTTCAATTCCGGATTCAGACGGAATCCATCATGGCTCCCGATGGCCGCATCGCGTTTGCTACTCCGGATAACGCCGCGATGGGTGCTGCTTCCGCAGACGGGGCTTCGTTCGACCTGAGCCAAAGCTCCCGTCCCGAGTGGCTCAAATGGAATCCTAGTATCCCAGTAGGAGATTGATCAAAATGGAGGGTCGGTTCTGTGACTGCGATCGGGGGCGATTCTTTAATGGTGAAAAGTCAGTGCTCGGTTGGATTATTTGCTTGTGGCTTTAAAAACGCCATCCCAAGAGGTGTCGAGGTCTTTCATTTCAAGTTCGGAAATCCGATTCAGTAAAATACGGGATGGGGCGTCGACTTCTGAAATTTTCTTCAGGAGCACTCTGGCTTTCTCAAAGTCACGAACAAAGTAAGCGGCCAAGGCTTGTGGATAAATCTCAGCGATCCTCAGGAGCTCCGCGCTCACGTCGTTCTTCAGGTCGATGAGTTCATAAATTTCCAGCGGTTCGGAGCGTCCGAGCACCGCGACACGGTCGAGTTTCCGCCAGACGAAATCTGCATCGCCGACAGCCGCTGCCGTATCCGAACTGGTGATGATCGAAGTGCCATAGATTTTATTGAGTCCCTCCAGGCGGCTGCAGAGGTTTACTCCGTCTCCGATGGCCGTGTAGCTGAAGCGTTCTTGTGTTCCGACGTTTCCAACCAGGGCTACACCTGTGTGAAGTCCAATCCTGACTCTTAAGGGCGCAGGGTTGTTGTTTTGCCTGAGTTTTCGTTGAGCTGCGATAGCCGCACGGCAAGCGGCCCTTGCATGCAAGGTGAGGGGAGACGGGGCGTTAAAGAGTGCCATCAAGCCGTCTCCTAGAAACTTGTCGATCACGCCACCTTCGGTATGGATTTCGCTGCCAAAAATATCGAAGTAATGAGTGAGCGTGCTCACCGCTTCTGAGGGTGTGACTTTCTCGGCATAGCCGGTGAACCCTTCGATGTCGCAAAATAAGATCGAGATCAATCTTTGCTCGCCACCCAGCGAGGCAACGCCTCCGGTTTTGACCAGATCACGGACGATGTGGACCGGCACGTAATACGCAAATGATTTTAAGCTATCCCTCATGCGCGCGAGAGATTCCGACAGAACCCGAATCTCACGGATAAGCGATTTGGGGAGTTGGAGTGAATCCAATTCAAATCGCCCGATCTTGACAACTTGCTGCGTCAGGCTCTGCAGTGGGGTGCTCACAAGCTTGGCCAGCATGGTCCCTGCCACTAGCGATATGATAAGTGCGATCACTGAAAGTGCTGCGCTCTGACGGAGAGAATTTTCGATGGATCCAAATTTTTGGTCTCTATTGTAAACAACCGCGCTCAGGCAATCCATGTCCCCCACGATTTGTATCGTCCGCAAGCCGATGATAAGTCGTTGTCCTCTCGAGCGGAATTCTTCAACGATGCGTCCCTTATCTTTAAAGAGTTCTTTCTTTTTTTGATCATCGCCGAGGAGAGTGATGACTTCTGTAGCCAAGGTATCCGAGTGCTCTGTTTGCTCGGGGGCTAAGAGTTCGCCGTTTTTCAGAAATACAATCGCCTCGCAACTCCAGTCCTTCTCTAATTGGTAGAGGTACTTGGTGATTTCCTCGAGACTGAAATCGATCGCCAGCACGCCAATCAATCGATTTTCACGATCTCGATAAGCGAGGGAATAACTGATCCCTCGGCCTCCGCTGACGAATTGATAGGGTTTTGTCCAGACAGGCCCGCCTTTTTCCAAGGCACTTTGAAACCAGGGTCTCTCTCTGGCATCGAAGTTTTCAAACTCAAGATTCTTACCTTCGTCCTCCAAGTTGTTGCCCGCTATCTTCGAAGAGGTGGCTGATTGATTTGCGTGGTTTGAAACAGTGATTGAGATGTTTCCATCCTTGCAAGAGGCACCGGCAAAACTTCCGTCAGCAAAACCAAAGCTGAGCCAAGTAATTCCCTTTTCATACCCTAGTACAGTTGCCAGTCTGGCCGCTAAGTCCTGCGGATTTTCCAATAAATCCTGTTCGGTTTTGAATTGATTGGTCAGGGAAAAAAGAATTCGGTCGCACGGATCAAAAAGACTTTCTACCTGTTGAGCAACCGAGTCGAGTGAGGCCGTTATTTGGCCAGTCGCTAGCTTTTGAATGGCAGAATTTGTGGCATTAAAAATCACCCAAGTCACAAAGGCTGATTTGACGATCAGCAGAACTACCAAAATCAAAATAATGAGCGAGCGAAAGGACATTTCTGATTTAAGGTTGTAGTGCTGGCAACTGATCGTCTGGCATGTGCGGAATGATTGGGTCGAGGGATTGGAAGTCCACCGCCTGTGGGGTCTCCTTCAAATGAAACTCAGCAGAGCGGTTCTCTATTTTTTGTTCGGGCAATGGAGTAAAGGCAGGTGGGGTGAATCGCAGGTGGAGCGAAGTGTTCCTTAGAAAAATATCTCGACCAGTTTCTCCCTCGGAGCGTTTCAATGAGATGGAGAGGATGTTCTCACCCTGTATGAAATGACGAGCTGGAATAAAGAGTGCCCCCTTCCGCCAGCCCGCAACAATTAAGCGCCCGTTCCAGTCGGTAACGAGCGAGGGGTCGTCCAGCGCGAATGCTGGGAACGAAATTTGGCCGATAATTTTTGAATTGATTGAAACCTGAAGTTCAGCCTCTAGATCAAGACCCAGTGCTTCCAAGTGAATGGTTGCCCCCTCCACGTTCCCTTCCACTGGGGTTACAAATTCGATTACGGACTGAAGCGGTTCAACGGCGGATGATAACTCGGCCTCCACGATTGTGCCTGCTCGGATGTCTCCTGCCATAGGAACACGTTGCGAACCACTGACCTCGCGGTCGTCGAAGACCTGAAACGAATCGTCAATCAGTGCGGCCGTGCGCCTCGCACCGAGTACGGCAGTCTGATCCTGCCTCGCAGGTCGTACCGCAAGGCTCAGCAACGTGTCGAAACTTCCTTCGCACGAAATTTGTAAGGACCCGCCATCTTTTGTTAGGACCTGGGGCAATAGTATGGTTCTTGAATTGAGACCCACGGCGTTTCCAACCTCACCCATGGAGTAAGAAATGGCTGATAACTCCCCGCCTTTTTTCCAATTTAAGGAGGGGCCTCCATCGCCATTGTCGTTGAAGACTACGGTGACTGCATACATCTCCACAGCCGGCTCCCTCCAAAGAGGGGCTATTGGAATCTCCACTGTGCCGAACTCGAGATCGATCGCAGCTGGCCCCTCCATCCAAGCCGGAAGGGGGCTCATTTGAATGCTGGGCTTCAAGGCGAGGAGAAAGGGATCAAATGTTCCTCCAGCGGGAATCGAAATCTCCATGGCTTGAGATCGGGCGCAGATGCCCATCCAACAGAGAGCTGCAATCACGCAAAGTGAATGCGCTTTTCTGAAGATCTGGTACCTCGAGTGTGAAATCATACGGAATTCTTTTTTTGCATTGGCTCTAAACGGCACTAAACCTACTCTAAACCCTGTTTTTCATGAACGAAAAAGAAACTGACCAGCGCATTCGTTCCCTTACCGCCGAGGTCGCCGAGGGGAAAGCTGCCCGTTATCTCGAGGAGATGCTCGACACGGTTCTTGGGTTCGGTCGGGATCATGCCTCCATCGCGGAGCTGAAACTCATGAGTCGCGCCCTGAGCGAAATGCGCAACGCCGCCCACGTCTTCGCCCGCTACAACCGCATCCGTAAAGTAGCCGTCTTTGGCAGCGCCCGCACGAAGCCCAGCCAGCCCGAGTATGCTCAAGCACTCGCATTCGGAAAAAAAATTGTTGAAGCCGGTTACATGCTCATCACAGGCGGTGGCGACGGCATTATGGGTGCGGCTCAAGCTGGAGCTGGAGCCGAAAAAAGCTTTGGACTCAATATCCGGCTTCCTTTCGAGCAAGGCGCCAACCCGACGATTCATGGCGACCCGAAGCTCATCGACTTCAATTATTTTTTCACCCGCAAATTAAACTTCGCGAAGGAGACTAGTGCCTTCGCCCTCTTCCCAGGCGGTTTCGGAACGCACGACGAGGGATTTGAAATCCTCACACTCATGCAAACTGGAAAAATGCCCATCGTTCCCATCGTGATGGTAGACCGCCCGAATGGCCATTATTGGGAGACTTGGCGCCGATTCATTACAAATGATCTCTTGGCCAACGGACTCGTCTCCGAGACCGATTTCCACCTCATCCACTTCACCTACGACGTGGACGATGCCGTGCGGCACATCTCGGACTTCTACCGGAATTTCCACTCCTATCGCTGGGTCCGCGAAAAGATGGTCATCCGCATCAATCACGCGCTTACCATCGAAGCCGTGGCTGACCTCAATAATCGCTTCGACGGCATTCTTGCTTCAGCCAGCATTGATCAAACTGGCGCTCTCAACGAGGAGGCAGACGACCAGCATCTTCGCCACATGCCCCGAATCATTCTCGTTCCCCACAAACGCGACTTTGGGTCCTTGCGGTTGCTTCTCAATGCCATCAATGAAGCGTCGGTCATTCCGGCGTAGTTGCAACCCCGCGCACATCAGCGTGCTCGCTGACCGATTTTTGATTCGAAAAACATTTTGGTTTTTTTGTGAAACACGAATGCACATCGCTCCCGAGAAAGGCACTGGCATGGATTTCAACGAGCCTTGGATTACAGCTCTGGGGCTTTTCAACAGCGGGCGATAATTTGGACTTATTAAATAATCAGCGGCCGATTTTCGAGCCAGTCAGTCACATGCTTTTTGGTCAGGTGACTGCAGGCTTGGTTTGAGCGGAGTTTAAGCTCCTCGATCACCCATTGTCCTCCGTGACCAAGGACTATCGAAAGCGTGGCTCGCTCTGGAGCCAGCACCCGGTAGATGAATGTTTGACCCGCGCGCACTCGGTTTGCGTAACACCCCACGCAGTTTGACTGGTGCTTCCCTTCCTCAATCAATCCATTGGC
>VFJO01000140.1 GCA_009886045.1 Verrucomicrobiota bacterium | reverse complement strand
GCGACACGCCAAAAATTTCAGTATTTTTTTGGGGCCGCTCGGACGCTTCCGCCTCACTCCGTTCTACGATACTCTTTCGGCGCAACCGAGCCTCGCTTCGGGTCAAATTCACAAAAAGCAAATGAAGCTCGCGATGTTTGCTGGCACCAATCGCCACTATGTTGTCGATCGTATCTGCGCACGGCATATCGCTCAGACAGTCGAACGAGCGGGGCTTCCAAGCGCTCTGGCAAAAGAGGTCATGGAGGAGGTGGCTGCGCAGGTGGTCGCGGCCAAGCAAGATCTGGAGCAAAGCCTACCCCCCGATTTTCCGGAATTCCTTCATCGCACAATTTGGGACGGCATTGCCGCAAGGCTCGGGAACTTGCAGGTGTAGGCAACCATGTAATCGCCGACCAGACCTCAATCGCTGATCCCGCGATTCTACCGCGCTGGTCTGGTGCGAAAGTCCTTGGCCAGCACTTCCTCCAACGCGGTCATTGCGCCCCGCAACTCCGCGCGCACAGCCTCTGCGTGAGGGGAGGGGTCGAGCGGCGGAGTAAAGACACCCGCGAACTGGGTGGCCAGAGGGCAACTAACAGGAGCGCACCGATGCGGTGACCGGTTTGTCTGGGGGCGCCCGCGGGGGCTCTTGGACCAACAACGACTACGACCTACTGTCCTCTAGTCGGAGCGGCAGCGGTTCCACTGACGAGCTCAACTTTCTGGGGTTCCGCGTGGCTGGTGCCAACGAGGCCTCAACGGTAGTCCCCGAACCATCAACGGCCCCGTTGATAGTGATGGGAGGAGCCGGGTTGGCTTGTCTGGAGGCATAGGAAGACCACCCTTTAATCATTTTCCTCTCTTAAGACTTATTTGCGGGTCAGTCGGATAAGGGGAAACTCGGGCCAGCCTTCATTTTCTTTTTTTCACAGCATTAGAAATCCAGAAAATTCTTCAGCATCTGTTTCCCGTGTTGGGTGAGAATGGATTCGGGGTGGAATTGGACTCCGTAGACGGGCAATTCGCGGTGGGCAAGGCCCATGATTTCGCCTTCGGCGGTTTCGGCGGTGATTTTGAGGCAGGCGGGGAGGGTTTCGCGTTTGACGATGAGGGAGTGGTAGCGGGTGGCTTCGAAGGGGCTGGGGAGGCCGGTGAAAACATTCTCGCCGGTGTGGAGGATGGGGGAGGTTTTGCCGTGCATGAGGCGCGGGGCGCGGATGACATCGCCGCCGTAGACTTGGCCGATGCTTTGGTGGCCGAGGCAGACGCCGAAGATGGGGATTTTCCCGCCGAATTTGCGGATGGTGTCGCAACTGATGCCGGCCTCGGTGGGTGAGCAAGGGCCGGGGGAGACGACGATTTTCTCGGGGGCGAGCTTCTCGATGTCGGCGAGGGTGATCTCGTCGTTGCGCTTCACGAGCAGGTCGGCGCCGAGCTCGCCGAAATACTGGACGAGGTTGTAGGTGAAGGAATCGTAGTTATCGATGACGAGGATCATGCGAGCGGTAAGCAAAGAGGTTTAACCACAACCGAGCGACGGGGCAGGCGGGAGGTAGAGCAACCGAAGGTTGGCCCCGAAGGGGCGAGACGAGCGGGAGCGAG
>VFJO01000279.1 GCA_009886045.1 Verrucomicrobiota bacterium | reverse complement strand
GTGAGCGTGCCGGAGCCGCTCTTCACGAGTCCTGCAGATCCTTCGATGATCGCGGAGATGGTAGCGTTCTTGCCGGTGCCGAGTGCATTGACCGTGATGCCGGGCGTGGTGCCAGCCAAGGTGAGGGTGTTGGTGGAAGTTCCGTTGTTGTCGAGAATCCAGCTTCCCGCCGTTGCTGTATCGCTATCGCCAAAGACGAGATTGGTCAGGGTGCGGTTGCCATCCAAACTCACCGTGCGGTCTGCCGTGATGTTATTGGTGAAGTTGGCCGTGAATCCCGAGCCGTCGGCGATAGTGCCGCTCACCCAGTTTGAACTGGTGCTCCAGAGGCCGTTGGCATCGACAGTCCATGTGCCGTTGGCGGCTTGGAGTGCGGGCGCCAGCAGGATGGAGCAGGCGACGATTAAGGACAGAAACAAGAAGGAGGGGTTGTATCTCATGGATTTCGAGGGGTTGCTTAATTCGGACTTTTGAGAAGCCGATTAATCTATGTATGGGCAACCTAATCAGAACTCGGTCTGTAAGCAACAGTTATTTTGCCTGATTTTGCGTCAATTCATTACTCATAAAATATTACATTTTCGAAAAAATGAGTCTCTAATGCCTGAATTCGCGCCACTCGGAGCACATTTCAAAGCCAGCCCCCCGCTGGCGTCCTCGCAGGCATCTCCCAAGTCGTCCTGAACAACGGTGGTTCCTTCCTCGCGAGAGCAGCCAATGCCCTCCTCGCCAGCGTCGTCATCCAATACCTCGCCCGCAAAGCCAAGCGGAAACCCTGGGTCATCGTCCCGCATGACCCAAATTTCAAGCCCGGAAGGCGCAAACCACTCACAGACACTACCCCGATCGTAAGCCGCCCAAATCCCATCCTGCCCGGATGTCCTTGAACCACGAATAGCCCGAATGAACACGAATAATACCGATGGCTCTCGGAAATGCGACATTCGGAGGTTTTATAGTAGGGCGGGCGTCTCGCCTGCCATCGAACGACATACCCACGCAGGCGAGACGCCCGCGCTACATTCAGAAGTCCAAAAGCAAGCTGCTTTTGGTATAATACCAATGTTAACCATCGGCGGTCATAGACCGCCGCTACAGTAGAGTCCGAAAGCATTCGGCTT
>VFJO01000194.1 GCA_009886045.1 Verrucomicrobiota bacterium | reverse complement strand
GCCCGGTAGAGGCCCATCTCTGGGTATTTGGGCGTCTTTTCCAGATCGGTCTTGATCGTATAAATCGTATCGCCGATGAAGACCGGTTTGATGAACCTTAGCTTGTCGTAACCATAGCTGAAAGCGTTGACACAGTTGGTTGCGACAAGCCCGAGCCCCACGCTGAAAACCATGGCGCCAGCAATGAGGCGGCGCCCGAAGACACCCTCCTCTTTGGCAAAGATTTCGTCAGCAACATAAGGGTGCATATCGAGCACGAGGGCATTAAACTGCATGCTCTCTCCTTCACTGATCGTGCGGCGGATGGAGCGGATGCGCTTGCCAATCACGATGTCTTCGTAGAGCCAGTTTTCGGCATTCCAAACGGGGATATCTTTATGTTTTTCAGGATCAGGGTTCGGGTTTTTCATAGGATAAAATCAGTGTGCGACAACCGCCTCGCCGAGGTAGCTTCCGTAGGCGAGGGACAACACGGCGAGGACAAGGATCAAAAGGGCGGCGGCCAAGGCCGACCATGTGCCTCTGCGGCATCCCTGCCACTCGCGAAGAATGAGACCGATCAGGCTGCTGAGAAGGACAAGCATGATCATGTGAATGCCCCAGCTCGTAAACTTAAAGTCTCCCATTCGCACATGCCCGAGGCCGTAGAAAAAAAACTGCCCATACCAAAGGCATCCGGTCAGAATCGCGAGGGCGAAATTGAGCGGCAGGGCGCGGCGTTCGGGGCCTGCCGGTAGTTCGACATATTCTCCAAATGTCCGGTGTCGAAAGTGCAGCCAGAGGCAGTAGAGCCCGGTGGTTAGGAACGCTCCGCTATTCGAAAAAATGTAAACGACATTGCCTTGAAAAACGCCGGCTCCGTGGTTGGCGGCCACTGCGGCGATCGGTTCGCCAGCGGCCAAGGAAAAGCCGTAAACCGCTGATAGAACGCCTGCGAGAAGGCAGAGGGGGAGTCCTTTCTTGAGATTAAAACCACTGTTTTGGCCCTGAAGATCGAGTTCCTTGAGGCGCCCAGCAAACCCGGAAAGTAGAATCCCGATCACTCCGATACCGATTCCTGCAAGCACCCACCCCGAACCGGTTCGCCCGAAGACAGACGCCAGTTGACCAGATACCAGCGGAGGGAGCAATGTTCCCAGCACACAAGAAATACCAATGGCAATCGCGTAGGTTAACGAAAACCCGAGATGCTTGATGGCAAGCCCAAACGCGGTGCCCCCGATGCCGTAACATGCACCAAGAAGAAACGCATTCCGCATCGCGGACACTGGCGATTCCTTCAACACCTGCACGAGGTCCGGGATGGTCAGCCAGGCCCCGAGCACAGGCAGAATGAGCCAGCAGACGGAGGCTTGGGCGAGCCAGTAGGTCTGCCAGGACCAGCGGCGCGTGGCTTTTTGCGGTGTATAGCAAAGAGCTGCGGAGAGTGCGCCAACGGCGTGGAAGAGGACGCCAAGAATGGGATTTGAGGTGATCATCTTAGTGCAAATTCGGCCATGATGCTTGTCGTGTCCTGTCCTATTGAAGGTGCACCTTTGGGGGATTTGTAAATCTCCCCGTCAATGCGGATCGGGCACCGCAGGGTAGGCATGGGTGTGCCATGCGGACATTGGATAGTTTGCTCCATGTCGAGTGCCCGGTAGCCTTCGGTCTGGCGCAATTTTTGCCAGGACATGACCTCGGCACACCAGATGTCGGCGGGCTCCAGAATCCCAAGCCAATGAGCTGCGGTGTGGGTTTTCAGATGGTCCCGGAGGATGCCCTTGATTTCGTCGCGCTGCGTGAACCATGTTTGTTTGTCGGAGAACTCCAAGAGTGGGGCACAGCCAAGAAGGTCCCCGAGCGTCGGAACGGCTCCCATGGCGAGCGCGAGGAATCCATCGGAAGTGGCATAGATTCCGTAGGGGGCGCCGAGGTAAGCATGGCCGTTGCTGACAGCGCTTCGGTGGGGAGATTGTCCGCCGTCGTTGAGGTGTGTGGTGATCACTTCAAATTGCAGGTCCAAGATGGACTCCAAGAGGCTTACCTCAACGCGACCTCCGATTCCCGTGACTCCGCGCCGCACGAGACAGGCGAGGATTCCCTCTACAAGATGCGCGCTGGTCGTGAGGTCGGCCACGGCGATGCCCATGGGCACCGGCGGTTCGCCGTCATTCCCGGAAAGCCACGCGAGTCCTGACATCGACTGCGCCAGTAGGTCCTGGCCGGGCTTGCCTACCCATGGTCCCGTGGTGCCATAGCCGGTGATGGAGCCATAGACCAAGCGCGGATTGATCTTGGAAACAGATGCGAAATTGAGTCCGAGCTTATCCATCACGCCTGGCCGGAAGTTCTCGATGAGCACATCCGCTTTCTCGATCAGTTTGCGCACCAGAGCCAGATCCCCGGGATTTTTCAAATCTGCGGCGAACCCTTCTTTGTTCCTGTTAATCGAATGGAAGAGAGTGCTTTCGCCTTCGACACCGAGGTTTGAGATGTAGAGCTGACGGCAAATGTCGCCGCCCTGCGGGCGTTCGATTTTGATGACTCTCGCGCCCAGATCGGCCAGTCGCATTGCGGCTGCCGGTCCGGCGAGAAATTGGCTGAAATCGAGAACAATGAGTCCGGCGAGTGGTTTCATGAGAAGAGGGTGGTGAACATCGAACATTCAACATCGAACATCGAATGTTGAAGTAAGCAGCTGTGCTTGGGGCGTTGGGGGTGATTCGAGGTCTTCTCTCGATGTTGGATGTTCAGTGTTGGATGTTCGATGTTCATCTTGTTTTTTTCGTTTTGCTTTCGGAGGTTCGGATCAACTCGTCGCATCTCGAAGGGTGGTGAACATCGAACATTCAACATCGAACATCGAATGTTGAAGTAAGCAGCTGTGCGTGGAGCGTTGGGGGTGGTTCGAGGTCTTCTCTCGATGTTGGATGTTCAGTGTTGGATGTTCGATGTTCATCTTGTTTTTTTCGTTTTGCTTTCGGAGGTTCGGATGCTGGCAACGAAGATTCGGATCAACTCGTCGCATTCTTGAATAATGGGGTCGAGTTTCGAGGCGGGCTTCACAAGCGGAACTGCCTGGGCCAACTTTAGCCACCGCAGCGTTTCGCGCAGCTCTTTAAGTGCCAATCGCAGCTTGTGCTGAAAGTCGCGGGGAGATTCTGCTCCTTGTGCCTCCCCGTGCATTGGAAGAGGAGCGGTGCCCGAACGTAAAAGCTGCCCCGCCACATGATTCCCCGCTCGTGTTTCAGGCAGAGACTCGGACAACTTAATAACACGAACGGCGAACTCCAAAAGACGCCCCTCAAGATCATACTTTACCTTTTCCGCACTCATCACTTCAAAGTTCAATGTCCGATGTTGGATGTTGGATGTTTTCCACCTGTCTCCTGACGAGAAGCAGATGCTCGCAAGCCATCACCGTTTCTCCTCGTTGGTTCACGGCTTCCAGCCTTTCGCGCACCACTCCGAAATCGGGTTTCTTGTGATCTTTCTTATCAGCAATGGTGATCTTCACCCGAATGGTATCTCCGATAAAAACAGGCTTGATGAAACGCAGTCGATCATAGCCGTAGCTGAAGGCTAACGGGTTTATCACGGTCGCTGTCATTCCCACGGCGACGCTGAAGATTAATGTGCCATGGGCGATGCGTTGGCCGAAGTCTTGAGTCTTGCACCATTCGGCATCCATGTGGTGCGGAAAAAAATCTCCCGTTTGTCCAGCATGAAGCACGATGTCGGTCTCGGTGATCGTGCGGCCTATCGTCTCCCGCGTATCGTTGAGTTGATATTGATCAAAAGTAATGGAATGGAACATATAAAATTAGATTTGTCCTTCCCAGCACTGCCGGTAGATGCGGTTGATTTCGCGGGCGGCTTCGACGGGCTTTGATTTTCCCGCCACACAATCGTGGGCGAGCGGTGTCGAGAGATCCTGAAACGCCATGTAGCTAGGAAACTTCCCGCGCAGGAGGGACTCATCGAGAGTTTGCAGCGTGTCGCGAAAGAAGTTGGAGCTGGCTGCATTGACAGCATCATCCGTCCATGCTCCCCGATGCCCGGGTTGCCCTCCGGATTCGAAATAGACGCCCTTCTGAATGGCGGGCGAGGCAGTAAACTCTGCGTAATCCATGCAGGCACGCGGATGCTTTGTCTTTGACGAAACCGCGATGCCAGCTCCGCCGAGCGTCGAGCGCAAGCGCTTCCCTTGATGGGTCACCAAGCCCCCTGCTTGAAGGAGATGCGAGCCGTAACCCGGTCGCGAATAGTTTGAGTAGCCATAGGCGAACGGGCAATACGCAGCGCGAGACTCGCTGGTCTCAGCCATCCATTCCGCCGTGCGAATCGGGTTTCGCGTGAGACAGGCTGGATCGCAAAGGGCCACGAGCTTTTGGAGTTCCTCGAGAGCCCCCGCGAGAACTTCGTGGGATGCGAGTTCGCCGTCGATAGTGAATGGCGTTTCTCCGAGCGCTTCGCAGAACATATAGGTGTTCATGAGCACATCGATGGGAAAGGCTGAGACGGTGACAAAGCCCCCCCGAGCCAGCGCGAGCACCTCATCCCAAGTCTGCGGCTGGGCAAGGCCGTTTTGCTTCATCAAATCCGGGCGCCATGTGGCAATCGGCGTGGCCGCATCGGTAGCCAATGTCCATTGCTTCCCGGCGAAGCGATAGCTCTCATGCGATCCCCCGACGGAATTGGCAGCTTGATCGGATAGAAATTCGGCAGGTAGCCAATCTTCAAATGGCAGAAGCAATCCCTCCGTCGCCGCCGAGGCTGTGTGCGGATGGTCCATGATAATGAGGTCAAAACGATCCGCCAATTCGGCCATGGAGGCATCCGCAAAAGCCTGTAGAGATCGTTTCTCCCATTGGATGGAAACTTCCGGATGCAATTCCTCAAACCTTTGAGCCGTCGCGACCACGGAAACAAACCCTCGTGTGTGATTCCAAGCTATGCCTCGAAGTGTTTTCATAATGGGAGGAACATCGAACATCCAACATCCAACGTCGAATAGTGAAGGGGAGAAGTTTGCATAGCAGGTTGTGGGTGGTTCAAGGGGCGTTCTCGATGTGGGATGTTCAATGTCGGATGTTCAGTGCTGGATGTTCAGTGTTGGATCTTCAGTGTCGGATCTTCAGTGTCGGATCTTCAGTGTTGGATGTTCAATGTTGGATGTTCAATGTTGGATGTTCAATGTTCATACCCCTCCGGCTTCACGCCACCCAAGCGGCTCGATTCATAAGCCGCTTCAACACAGGCCATCGTCTTGATCACATCTTCTACCGAAGTCGGCATATTAGGTTCGCTTCCCTCCTTGGCCCGCATCACTTGGGCCATGGATCCGATGAAGGCCTCCGGAAACCAAGAGCCCTCGATAGGCACCTTCACCCATTCCGGTTCCTGTCCCTCACGCAGGATGCAATACTCAAACTCATCACCCACTCCACGCGGGTAATCCATAAGGAGACCGATCTGGGCTTTGATCGCGCCCTTCGTGCCCTCCCATTTGAGGTAACTTTCCTGATGCTTGCTCCCAAAGCGATGCATGTGATTCGTCGAAATGGTCGCGCGCACGGGATCAGGGTAATCGAGAATGATGGTGCTCGAGACGCTCGCCAGCTTGGGCAGATCGGGATGAGGCACGGTGCGGGCCATCATGCTCCGGGGTTGTCCGAGGAATGAACGGATCAAATCCAAATAGTGCACGCTGTGATACACGATCTCGACGCGAGGAATGCCCTCGAGAAAAGAGAACAAGCCCCATGGGGTGAAAGCATTGAGACGCATCTCCATGTCCAGCAACTCTCCGATGACTCCGGCATCGATGAGACTCCGCGCCGCCAAGACAAATGGCGCGAACCGCAGTTGGCAATTGATCGCCGCATGGAGATTCTTGCTTCGACACACCTCAAGAATCTCCTTTGCCTGAGCCATGCTTTCACCCATCGGCTTTTGAATGAGCACAAACGAATGATCCGGCAATTGGCGCAAGGCATCAGCGAACATCGTGGCCGGCAACGCCAGATCGTAGATCACATCCGCAGGTGCGGCAGAGACCATTTCCTCGAGATTCGAAAAAACGTTGGGAATCGAAAACTCCGCAGCCAGTTCTTCAGCCCGCGAACGAGTTCGATTCATGATTCCCCATACGGGAAAGCCTGCTTTCCTGTATGCGGGGAGGTGCGCATCTTTCACGATTCCACCCGTGCCAATGATGGCGATCGGAAATGTTCTTTCCGAGAGTCGTGGAGTGGTTGCAATATTGGGGATCATGCATAGAGTTTCATCAGTAAAATAAAATCTTGCAATTGAAAAAATGAATAAAAAGATTCCCAGCTACCCAGTTCCAGCTCTCGACAAGGGCTTGGACATCCTTGAAGCGCTGAGTGCCTGCTCCGAGCCGCTGACGCTGAGCGCCCTTGCACAGTTTCTGAAACGCAAAAACAATGAGATTTTCCGAATGCTCAATCTCCTCGAGCGCCGCCGCTATGTTCTGAGGGATGAGACGGGCGGCTATCGACTCTCCCTCCGGATGTATCAATTGGCAAACGCTCAACCCAGCCTGGCTCGATTGATCGAAGTTGCTACGCCTGCGCTGCGCGAGTTGAGCCGGGTAACTGGCGAATCCTGCCACCTGAGCGTTCTCGAGGGCTTGGAAATCGTGATTCTCGCCCGAGTGGAGTCCTCCAACCGCGTTCGCCTCGTCGTAGAACTTGGCGGGCGATTCAGCGCCCTGACAACCGTCTCCGGGCGAGTCATCCTGTCCAACAAGGACCCCAGAGTCCGGCAAGAACTGTTGGACTCTGATCCAGAGTTCCAGCGTCTCAAACCCAAGGACCGGAGGGCACTCATGGAAAGGATTGAACTTATCGCCCGGGAGGGATTTTCGGAGGCGAAAGACGAGACCGTCTCCGGCGTGGTGGATGCCGCCATTGCTATCGGCGGATCGTCTTCGGGAATTGATGCCGCCGTTGCCATCGCAGCCTTGACTACGGAAAGCCGTCGGCGGGACCCTCGAGAGTTTCGGCATCCGCTTGAAGAGTGCGCAAAGACTCTTCGTGATCGCCTGGGGATACCGTGAGAAAACGAGAAGGCGAGGGGATCTACCGCCTCCGGATCGGAGAGACGCCTGTGCCACTCTCCAAAAGTCCAAAAGGTATCGGCTTTTGGTATCAATCGGCAGCCGGTGCGTTGGCGAGTTGCTGGGCTTGGAGGCAGAGTTCGGCGGCGAGGAAGGTGTGCTGTTGCGTCATCGCGGTCTCCGTGCGGTGCAGGCAGTCGAGGAGGAGCTGGCCAAAGAATGGGAAACCGACCAAACCGGCGCAAGGAATGCGATGCTCGCCCTTGGCATCGACGAGGAGGAGTTGGTCCGCGCCGTTGGAGGTGGTGATGTCGGTGTATTTGCGCAGTTCGATGTAGCCCTCCGTGCCGAGGATCACGAGACGGCCGTCGCCCCAGGTGCCGAGTCCGGCGGGGGTGAGCCAATCCACGCGAAAGTAACCCGACGCGCCGTTGTCGGCGAGGAGGTTGCACTCGCCAAAATCCTCGAGTTCAGGATGCGCGGGGTTGGCGACATTTCCGGCTGCAGCGTGAACGATTTTGGCGTTTTTGGCACCGGTGAAAAAAAGGAACTGCTCGCATTGATGGCTCCCGATGTCGCAGAGAATGCCGCCGTATTTTTGCTTCTCGAAGAACCAGGCGGGTCGAGCCGAGGCACTGAGGCGATGAGGGCCAGTGCCAAGGGTTTGGACGACTTTTCCGATGGCTCCGGCGGCGATGAGGTGGCCGGCGTGGACGGCGCACTCGACATGGAGGCGCTCGCTGTAGTAAACGGCATATTTGTGGCCTGTGGCCTCGCAAGTGCGGCGGGCCTGCTCGAGTTGATCGAGGCTTGTGAAGGGAGTTTTGTCGGTAAAATAATCTTTCCCGGCGTCCATGACGCGGCAACCCAGCGGACCGCGTTCATTGGGAACGGCTGCCGCTGCGACGAGTCGCACTTCGGGGTCATCGAGAATTTCCTCCAGCGAACGCGCCGAGCGGGCATGGGGGAACTTTTCTTGGAACGCTCGCACTTTGTCTGCATCCGGATCGAAGACCCACTTGATTTGCGCGCCAGCCTCGACCAAGCCGTTGCACTGGCCGTAGATGTGACCATGGTCGAGGTGTGTGGCAGCCATCACAAACTCGCCCGCCTTGCAGACCGGCGAAGGCTTACCCTTTGGAGCGTGGGTCATTCCATCCGCACTCATAGCTTTAGGATTCACAAATGTTCTCGGCCAGGTAGTGGAACGATTGGGCCAGCGAGTCGACGGGATCGCCTGGCGTGGTGTCTTGCTCGACGATAAACCACTGGCAACCAGACTTCTCAGCGGCTTCAATGATGCGCGGGAAGTTGAGGTTTCCCGCACCGACTTCGCAGAAGGTGGAGTGGTTTTCGTGATTGACGACGAAATCCTTCAAGTGGATCAGCGGGAGGCGGCCAGCGAGGCGCTGGCACCAATCGACGGGATCGCCCCCGCCGTATTGCACCCAGTAGGTGTCGGGTTCGCCCTGCAGATGCGGAGCCTCGGCAAAAATCCTCTCGAAGATCGTGCGGCCCTCCCATTTCCGGAATTCATTGTGATGGTTGTGGTAGCAGAGCGTCATCTCGTGGGAGGCGAGAACGGCTGCCGATTTTTCCAAGCCAGATATGAGGCGTTGGATGCTGTCGCCATCACCGAAATCGACTCCGGCTGGGTGAGGGTAGGCGGTGAAGCGGCAGCGCAGCTTTTGGAGGCGCTCGACGACGGCTTGGGGGTCGCTCAAGATTTTATCCCCCGGCTCATGCGTGGCACAGCAGACGAGGCCCTCGCCGTCGAGGATGCGGAGGAGTTCGTCTTCGGCGATGGGCCCCATTCCGCTCACTTGAACGGCTTGATAGCCCACGGCGCGCACGCGGCGTAGGGTCGCGGCGATTTCCGCTGGGGTTTTCAGGATGTCGCGGCAGGTGAAAAGTTGGGCAGCGAGTTGGGTGACTTTCATTTTTTCGAGTGAGTTGGAGATTTTTTCAAACGGGCGAGTAATTTGGCAAAGCGGGGAGCGGAGAGGGGAAGCTCCACGCTGCAGTCCTCGAGGCTCGAGAGCAGGATGGCATTAGCGAGTTCCACCGAGTGGATGCCCTCGGCGGCGGGCGATAAAAGGGTTTCGCCCTTCAAAATTGCGTTGGTGAAATTTTTGAGAATGCCCACATGCTGCTCGCCACGATGGGACGGGAGAGGAATCGAAATATTCCAAATCGGCGGTGCGGCAAACTTTTCTGTGGTGGTGCGGCTGAATTCCGAGGCAGGAATTTCATTGCGGCGGAATTCCATGCGTCCCTCCTCGAGCACCACTCGACCACGCTCGGCGGCGACTTCCAAGCGATTTGTGCCCGGAGCCTCGCCGGTGGATGTAATAAAGACGCCGGTCATACCATCGGGGTATTCAAAGTAAGCGGTGACATCGTCCTCGACTTCGATGTCGTGATAACGACCGAGTTGGCAAAATCCGCGCACTTTGGACGGCATGCCGAAAATCCACTGGAAGAGATCCAGATTGTGTGGGCATTGGTTTAGCAAGACTCCCCCACCCTCGCCGGCCCATGTGGCCCGCCAGCCGCCGTGGGCGTAGTAGGCACCGGTGCGAAACCAATCGGTAACTGTCCAGTTGACGCGGCGAATCTGACCCAGCTCGCCCGAAGTCACAAGCTGGCGGAGCTTTTGGTAAATCGGGTCGGTGCGCTGATTAAACATGGCCGCGAAAACCTGATCCGAGCCGCGGTGGGCTGCGAGCAACTTGAGCGCGTCGGCTTTATCTACCGAGATGGGTTTTTCGACCAGCACATGCAGGCCGGCCTTGAGCGCGGCGATCCCCACAGCCGTATGGGCGTAGTGCGGCGTGCAGATGAGCACGGCGTCGATATTCCCAGACTTCACAAGCTGCGCGAAGTCCGTGAAAAATGGAATCTCAGGGAATTCTGCGGCAGCGTTTGTATTCTGGTCACAGATCGCCGCCAGTGCGCATCCCGGCACTTGGCCATTGAGGATGGAACGCGCATGGGAGACCCCCATCAAACCAAGGCCCACGATGGCCAGCCTGACTTCAGTGGATTTTTTCATCAAATAAGGATAATTTTTTTAGAGCTGACTGGCTGAAACATGAAACCAAAAGCGGAGAGCTCAAAAAATTACGGCGCTGGGGCGCTCGCGATCCATTCCAGGTTCGCGCAGGGCGTGCCACGATCTGTGCGGATCGATAGGAATTTGACCTCCCCTGGCTTGCAGGGGATTTTCGATCGGCGGGGTCGTCGCGGGGCGTTGACCCGGAGTTTGAATCTGGAAGCGGGCAGCCACGAGCGGCAGCGCCAGTGGAGCGATGCGATCCATGCCCGGCGCGGAGTTCATTCGGGTTCCCCGAAGCTGATGTCCGACACCATGCCGGTGAAAGGCCGTCCGCCCTCTGTGCCTCGGCTGCCGACCCTAAACGGGAGCTTGAAATTATCGAACAGGCCGGACTCGGGAATTTCAAAGGTCGCCGTCTGCTCCCCGACGCGGAGGGTCAACTCCTTGCCTTTGAGGCTCGCGACGACCTCGCTCCACTGGTCCCTGAGCAACGATACCGCGACAGTCCCGCCAACGAGACCACTCGCGTTGGGGTAGGCGATGAGGCTCAGTTTCTCGTTCAATGCATCATACCGCAGCTCGATCAGGGCCATACAGAGAAGCGTCTGCCCTTTCTCGCCCCCCTCCAGCGGCATCACGCGCAGTCGGATGCACCAGTCGGCTTCGCCCGCCAAGGACTTGGCCGCGCGGATCCCGCCGCCGGGCTCACCCTGGAATTTCAGCACCTTTTTTCCCCCGCCTTTTGGGTCGTCGACGATGCTGCATCCGCTGTTCGGGCCGACGAGGAGGGCGTTGGTGCCGATGGCGTCGAGGATGGCGACGGAGTCTCCGCGCGGCTCCGAGTTCGCGGGATCCCACGCGGCGACCGCCCCGGGCGGCGGCGCGGCTGCGGCGGAAGAGAGGGCGGCGACTGTCAAGACGAGGGAGAGGAGTTGTTTCATGGTTCTGGAGAAATTATCTTTCGCTGATAAAATTATTTTTGACTGATAAACATGACAAGATATTTATTTATGTCAAGGTGAACGCTCACTCGACAAAAACATTTTCCATGAATTCTCCATCACTCTTATCAGGATTTCATCCGTCCCAACAGGCAGCAAGACATCCGATTATCGCCACGCGACCGTCCCCCGGTTTTTTTGAGGGAGCGCTGCTCGGCAACGGGGCGCTGGGCGTGGTCGTTTGCACACGGCCGGATGCCGTGGTCTTCCATTTCGGCCATAACGCCGTCTGGGATATTCGTCTGGCGGAAAACAACCGAGAGAAAATTGGCAACTTTCAGGAAGTCTTCACGAAAGTGCAGGCTATTTCGCCCGAGCTTGGTGCGTTGTCCGAGGATGCTTGGTATCGGGAATACTGCGCGATGACCGGAGAGAACTACGCCAAACTGTATCCGCGACCGTTTCCTTGCGGGTCGGTTATCCTGGGGTTTGACCGGCGGGAAACGGAACTGCTCGGACACCAGCTCGATATTGCGAGCGGTCTCTGCCAAGTGTTTTTCCTCACTGGAGGTCGGAGGAGTATCCTTGAGGTGTTTACCGACATGACCTCTGATCGCCTTTGGCTGCGCATGGTGAACGAGGAAGGTAACCCCGTTGCCGCTCCCTTCAACCGGGTGCATCTGCAACCGGATCCCGAGACCCCTCCAGAGTTCCCGCGTTTCACGATCCCCGAAGGATTGCCCACCAACACCCTTGCGTTTCGTCAGACGCTTCCCTCGCAAGAATCTGCCGCAGGCGGTTCCAAATCCAAGAATTCCGGTTGGAATACGGATTGGAAGCCGCCAGAACGTGGGCCTGACGGAGCGCAGACAATTCCGGGAAACCCCAAGGACCGCGCTGTTCAGCTGACAGCGAAGCTGAGTGCGTTCTTAAAGCGAGGCAGCAGTTCGAAGTGGGATGGCAGAATTCATCCAATGGATGAAACAGAGGGAGAGATGAGCACCACCTCGGAATTTATTGCATGCATCCAGCTGGATCACGGCCTGGCATCTGAATTTCCAGAGGTTGTCCTTCCTGAGCCCACTCAGCAAACCCACCAGGTGGATTTGGAGGCAAGCCGGAAAGCCTGGCACGAATTCTGGGGCAAATCAGGAGTTGTCCTTGATGACGAGCTGCTCGAAAGGACCTGGTATCAAAATCTCTACTTTCTGAATTGTTCGACCAAGGCCGGTGCTCCCTGCCCCGGGTTGTTCGCCAATTGGAGCTACCGCGGCATAGGAGCGGCATGGCATGGTGACTACCACATGAATTACAACACCCAGCAGCCGTTCTGGGTAACGTTTTCAACCAATCATGTGGAGAAGCATCTCCCCTATGTGGATCTGGTGAAACACCTGCTTCCAATCTCACGCCAATGGGCCAACGAATACTATGGTCTGCGGGGAGCCTGTTTTCCTCATTCCGCCTACCCTGTGGAAATGACCATGATGCCCTATCCGGTGCCAACGTGGGGCTGGGAAATCTGTGAGACACCGTGGACGGTCCAAAGCCTCTGGTGGCACTACCTCTACACGATGGATCTGGAGTTCCTTCGGGAACGGGCATTCGGACCCATTCAAGAGGCCGTGCTTTTCCTTGCCGATTACATGCAGCGTCCCGAGGCGCATGGGCCGCAATGGAATGATGACAAGAATCATATTTTTCCAACGGTGCCGCCTGAGCTCTACGGCCTGCTCCCCGGGTTCCGGCATAATTCCGACTGCATCGTGGATCTCACTCTCACCAAATTTGTCTTTCAGGCGTATCTCGAAGCCTGCCGGGTTCTACAAATGGAGCATGGCGAAATACTCCAGCGGGTTCGCGACCTGCTGGAGCATTTTCCGGAATACCCGACGGCAATTTCCAAGAATGGAAAAGTTTTTGTTTCGGTCACCGGAGAAGATCCCGAGATTGTTTACAATACTCCGAACAGCCTCATGACAGTCTTTCCCGGGGAGGATCATGGCCTGCATTCGTCTCCGGAAGTGTATCAGATTGCAGCCAATTCCTATCGCAACCACCGAACTGAGGGTGGAAACGAACTCGTTTTCCTGAACCTCGCTGGAGCACGCTTGGGTCTGCTCGATCTCGAAGCTTTCAAGCGTCAGATCCGCTATTGTCTGTTGCCGAATGGAACCTGCACCGACCGACTGCTGGAGGTGAACGGTCGATACAATGACTCCACCGACTTTGACTTCATGGCTCCGATGGGAATCTGGTTTGAAAACTTCGCACTTCCGGTCGTCATCACCGAGTGCCTGATGCAAAGTTACCAGGGTGAGATCCGCCTTTTCCCCAACTGGCCTAACGACAAAAAAGCGGAATTCCACTCCCTCCGGGCGGTGGGGGGATTCCTTGTCAGCGCACATTTTTCCGAAGGAATGACCCAGAGGGTGGATATTCTAAGCGAAGCCGGCTCCACCTTGCGCCTCATATCTCCGTGGAAAGATGGCGTGAACTGCACCACGTCGTCTGGCACGCAGAGGCTTTATGACAAGGTCATCGAGATCGCCACCAAGGTTGGCGAGAGACTGAGCTTTGCGATCTGACAGGATAGCACCTTATGGGTGTTTGCTGAAAAAAGGACTCGCGCAGAGGCGCGGAGACACGGAGGGAGGGGAATCGTAACAAATGGTAGGGATGGCGCGCCGTCGCCGTCCGAAGCCTCAGGCGTGAATGCGCCGTTCTGCGAGATAGGGGCGGCTTCGCCGCGAGAATGGGACCCCGACGGCGCGGCGTCCCTACCATAGGGAGGACGGCGGTCATAGACCGCCGCTACAAGCCCCGCGCGGAGACGCGGAGGGTGGGTGTCGAGCCAGCGGGGGACTGGCTTTGAAATCTGCTCCGTGTGGCGCGAATTCAGGCATTAGAGACTCATTGTTTCCATGAATAGAACATTTTTCCAGTAATAATCTGACGCAAAATCAGGCAAAATACTTGTTCCTCTCGAACCGG
This sequence comes from Verrucomicrobiota bacterium, assembly GCA_009886045.1. Taxonomy (GTDB): domain Bacteria; phylum Verrucomicrobiota; class Verrucomicrobiia; order Chthoniobacterales; family Terrimicrobiaceae; genus UBA967. The sequence continues at coordinate 1,507 of VFJO01000194.1, read as the reverse complement.
ATTTCATTAAGCTTTTCTTTTTTTTCATAAACGCCGCTTCGTTTTAGTATCAACCCCCTCACACCTCACAAAAAGTGAAAACCCGCATATCCCTCTGCTTAGCCTCCCCCATCTTGGCCGCCCTCCTCCTGGGCGCGTCACCGTTCCTCCATGCCGATGTCACCATGCCGGCGATTTTCGGCGATCACATGGTGCTCCAGCAAGGGGGCACACTTCCCGTCTGGGGCATGGCTGCTGCGGGGGAGGAAGTCACTGTCACAGCGGGGACCGCCACCGCCAAGACCACCGCCGGCGTGGATGGCAAATGGCGCGTCGATCTCGCCGCGCTCCAAGGCTCGACGGAACCCATCACCCTGACCGTGTCCGGCAAGAATAAACTGACCTTTTCCGACGTGCTCGTCGGCGATGTTTGGGCCTGCTCCGGGCAGAGCAACATGGCAAGCGGCATCAACCATTCGAGCCGCGGAAAAGAGGATATTGCCAAGGCCAATCGCCCTCTGCTCCGGCTTTTTATCGTCACTCAATCGTCCGCCTACACGCCACTGGATGACATGCCCCTGGAGAAGAATCCCAAATTTTCACTGAACGGTCGCTGGCAGGTTTGCACGCCGGAAATACTCGTCGGTCACGGCGGCTGGCCGGACAGCTTTTCGGCGGTGGCCTACTACTTCGGCAGCGAAATACAAGAGCGCACCAAACTGCCCGTCGGCCTCATCCAGAGTGCCTATGGCGGCTTGCGCATCCAGTCTTTCATCAGCCTCGACCCGCTCAAGGCCAATCCCGACTTTGCCAAATACGCCGCGCAACATGAAAAAGCCAAAGCCGCCGCTCCCGCCGCGGAGGCCGCCTTTCCGGCGCTGAAGGTCGAATTTGACGCCAAAATGAAAGCCTGGAACGAGCAACATGGCGCCGCATTTAAGCAGACCATGGCCGACTGGACGAAAGCCTCCGCCGCCGCCACGGCCGCGCGCGCGCCCGTGCCGCCCAAGCCAGAGCCCTCGGTGCCTAAGCCCGTCGCACCGCCCGACGGCAAACCGCAGGCCACCACCCCCACCCATGTCTTCAACAGCATGATCAACCCGATCATCCCCTTCGGCATCAAAGGCGTGATCTGGTATCAAGGAGAGACCAACCGGTTCGACCCTTCACCTTCAGATTACGACAAGCTCTTCGCCACCCTCATCACGGACTGGCGCACGCGCTGGGGCAGGGGTGATTTCCCCTTTCTCTTCGTGCAACTGGCGAACTTCATGGCGCCGACCACCCAGCCGGTGGAGGAGAGTGGCTTGGCAATGATCCGCGAGCTGCAACAGCGCACCCTGAAGGTTCCCAACACCGCCATGGCCGTCGCCGTGGACATCGGGGAGGCCAACGACATCCACCCGCGCAACAAGGCCGACGCGGGACACCGCCTGGCCCTCGCCGCCCGCAAACTCGTCTACGGGGAGGATATCGAGCACTCCGGCCCGCTCTACCACGCGATGAGTGTGGAGGCGGACAAAATCCG
>VFJO01000276.1 GCA_009886045.1 Verrucomicrobiota bacterium | reverse complement strand
GTTTCTCATCGATCCCGAAGGACGGATTCTCTGGTCAGATATCGCAGCCGATCCGTTCATGGATCTCGATTTTCTAATCAAAGAATCCCATCGCCTGCTAAAATTACACGCAGAGCATTGAGTATCTGGAAGTTGTCTCAAACAACCTATCAGTCAGAATCTCAATTCGTGATTTTTCACGACTTTTCCTCTGCTTCAAGAACCACACAGTAAACTCTGACTTTCGATGGACTTTTGAAATGATGATCTTTACCAGCTGCTTTCCAGCCCTTGATTTTATCCAAGTGCGAGCTGTCGTATGATGGATAAGTCGCCGTCAGCAAATTGATAGTTAGAGTCGCAAAATCCGTAAAACCCAAATCCATTTGCTTATCAACTGCACCACCGTAAAAGGGGTCAGGCATAAATTATTGATATACTTCTCGGCACTGGCAACTTATTTCCTGTTCCTTTCGAACCCTGCTACCTCTGTTTAAGTCGCTCTCTACCTAAGGGGTTTCACTCGGTTGGCATCGAGTTATTCTTCGGGGTGGCGATTTCGCGGCCGGCTGCAGGCGGCTATTTGCACGCGCCTTCGCCTGGCCGATGAAGTCTTTGACGAAATCCAGATACTCCCGCGACCCGGGAATCTTGCTTCGGCGGATGGAGAGGGATTCCATCACGGCTTCGATTGTCAGGCGCCAATCCTTTTTGCTCACAGGCTCCAGAAGTCCTTCCTCGAGCGGCTCCAAGACGGGGCTGTCGGGATTCGCGGTCAATTGGGAGATGGCGAAAATCAGATTTTTGATAATGCGATCGCTCTCGGTGGATTCATTGATTTGCGGTTGCTTGCCGGAGATCAATCCATGGGCTTTGGTGAGAGCGGAGAGGATTTGCGAATCCTTCAAAACGATTTCCTTCCCGCGCGCCTCGGAATCTGCGGTGCAAACCAAATCCTCGATTAAAAACATCAACTGCGCGAAAAACGGATTGCGCATCCGGTCAAGTGGACGGGTTTTCATAAGGGCTATTGGTTAATTTTCCAGCGGTTTCGTGTTGTCTTGTAGAGAGCAAAGCAAAGATCGGAAATAGATGTCGAGAGGTTTCCAGGGCTTTGTGTGTTCAGTGGTTTTTTCCGCTCCACCGAGGCTTTCAAATTCCTGGTTGATGAAGTCCGAGAGCGCGGGGATGGCTGGCGCTTCGCCGAGTTCGAACCCCGCGCGTTTCCGCTCCAGCAAGTCGTCGATGAGCTCGCGCACCTCTCCGCGCGGAAGCATCTCGTCGAGCAAAACACGGAATTCCATTGGAACGATGGTTCCATGGTTTTTCAGCCATTGAGCGGCCAGCAGGGGGCGGAGCATGTAGAAATACCGCTTCAGCTTGATGGTGTCGGCCTCGAGATAGGATCTGCGATTTCGATCGGCCATGCTCAAGTAGTGATGCATGCAGGATCGCGGACAAAAATAGCGCTCGCAGAGATTCCAAAACCCTATGCGAAATTCTGGATGCTGCGAGTAGACAAAGGGCGATTGTATCCACTCGATCAGGGGCGGGTTGGACTTCCGGAGCAAGCGCAAGGCCTTGGTAAGGTCCCAACCCGAAAAATCTAAATCTCCTGAAACCGGAACCTCGATCACGTCCCGCATCGGAGAAACCCGCAGATAGTCCTCGCCGCGCCGCAGGTAAATAAATCGGACATCAAAATCACTATCGGTGGACTCAAACCCCCATGCGCGACTCCCGGACTCGCAAGCCCAAAGAATGGTGATGCGCTCGCGGGCGGCGAGGGCTTCCAGTTCGGAGCAAATCAAACGGGTTTGCGTAGGGGAGATGCTCATGACTCAGGGTGTGATCTTACCTGAACCCGCAAGTGAAATTTCGGAATCAAGAATTTTGTGAGGCGGCTTCATGTCAGAGTTTCTATCACAGAGTTCTTTTACCTTCCTTTTAACTTCTTGTGTATCCAAGCCGGATTTCTGCGAAGATCCAGAACTGCAAAAACCTCGGTGGCAGTGGGCGTTTCGCGGTAGTAATTTCCGAATGGAAATCTCTCCGAGAGCAGGCGATGGAATCCAAAATGTTTGGAATGGATTCCGTGGAAAAGTCCCAAGCTCTCGATGTCGGAGAGGATGGTGTCTACAAAATAATCTCCAACACCAATTTCTTGCAGATCGTAAAATTCGCGTCCGCGCTCGATGTCCTCAGCGGCTTCTTCGAGGACAACGATTTTCCTCATGCTCCTTTTGACGCCAGTCGGGCCTTGAGCTCAGGAATTGTCAGGAATTTTCCTTCCCCAGCTTCAACTTTTGCCAAGCGCTCAGAAAGAACCTCCCCATGCCAATCAGGAGACGGGACTTTATCTTCCGAACCAGAAAAGGACCGCCAAAGCAGCTCCATCGCCTGCAGACGCTCGGTCAGGCTCATGCTTTTGATTTCTGACTCAGCTAACATGGGACAAGTCTAAATTGTCATGACGAGATACTCAACGGACTTTTTTACAACAGCGTAGTGAATTCGAGATAGTGTGTCGGTGAGGGCGTTGGCGTTGGCGTTGCGTGATCATGCCCATTATCCACGGGTGCTGGAGCGACGACTGGCAAAGGCACAGTGCCGTAATCAACGCCCCCGAAATCGAGGTCGCTTGTGGAGAGGAAGACCTCTGCGGCAGGATCGATGCGTTGCCAGATGACATAGAGCACATGCCGTCCGGTGCGCTGCGGAAGCGTGAGCGTCATATAGTAATTGAAGTCGTGTAGCGCGGCGTTCTCTCCTCCCGGAATGAGTTCCAGATCCGACCAACGGAGTGGTTGCGTGGGATCATAACCTTGTCGGGTTATGTATGCCTTGAAGAAGCTCGGCTCATGGGGCGTTGCCGCATAGAAACGGCAGACGCGCGGACCGGCAACCACCTTCGTTGCCGGCCAGTCGGTGCGGGCAAGGTTCAGACCCGCATATTTGTCGCGGCCCGCACCTGGCAATTTTCCATCAGGGATTTTTGCCTGATAATTGTAGTCGGGCACATTGAGGCTGACCTCATGCCAATCGTAGAACGCCTGGGTTCCCGCCGCCGCCACTGCAGCCTTCGCGGCCGCGCTCTGAGGCGCCATCGGATTTTCAAGGAAGACTTCGTAAGAACGGCTGATTGGATCCGCCATAGAGCCATGGCCAAAAGCGGCGACGGCCGTGAAAACAATACTGCTGAGGAGTGCTATAGATTTTTTCATATTGAAGGGTTTGAGGTTTTCAAAAAAATCGACCGCATTCGTTCACGCGCCACCGCGACTCGATGAATCGAGCTGGAAACTCGATGAATCCGCCATTTGAGGCCCTCCAAGGAGAATTATTTAGGCGGCACACTGACCAAACTTCCCCCGGAGGAAACGGATTTTCTGCCCCGCAAAAAGGACTGCACCCTCAACGCCTACTTCTTTATTCGCTGGAGGAGAATATCCTCAAGGGGAGCCGAGAAATTATCCGCATTTAAGGTTCCTGTAGCGAACCGCAAGGCAGCCAGAGCCAGGGCATAATTGGTCATGTTGTCGGCGACCGAGAGTTCGGCCGTGGCGAGGTTGGTTTGAGTCGTTATAACCTCGACCAAGGATGCCATGCCCATGGAAAAAAGCTCCTCTTGAGCTTTGACCGATAGTCTTTGGTTTTTGGCTGATGCAACGGCCTCTTCAAGCGATTTTAGGGTCAGTATGACGGACTTAAAAGCCGTAATGACTTGGGAGGCGACTTGGGTTTCGTTCAGGCTCACTTGGGTTTGAGATTGTTTCAACTGGCTTTTCTGCTGGACGACCTGCCCTTCCGCAGCGTTGTTAAAAATGGGGTAAGCCAAGTTGATGCCTCCTCCTACAAAGGCTCCGCCTTGGCTATCGTTGGATGTGCTGGAGTTGGCGACTTGGTTGATTCGTGCGACTTGATAGCCGCCTCCAAGTGTAACGTTGAATGTGGGCAGAGCGGCGTTTTTCGCACCAGCGAGAAGTATTTTGTTGGCAGCGACGGTATCGAGGCTGGAGCGGATATCGGGCCGGACTTTGATTGCCAAATCAATGAGCGGTTTGACATCGGAGATTTCAAAGGATTGCGATGAGGGGGGTCGGGGAAAGGAGTTGATCGCGAATGGTTCGGCGAGTAACTCTTTTGGGGTAAAGCCCATTGCAACTCCGAGTTGCTGGCTGGCGGTGCTTTGCTGGAGTTGCGCGGAAAGTCGCTGGGATATGTATTGCTCGAGATTCGCCTTGGCTTGAGCCAACTGGGCGGCAGGTTGGACATATCCTTGGATAAGAGCTTGCGTGATTCCGACGAGCCTCTCGGCGCCTTTCTCCTGGCTGAGGGCGATTCGGACATTTGTTTGGGCGAGCAGTAAGTTCCAGTAGGCTGAGGTGGTGTTATAGATTTGCTGGGAAACGACAAAGTCGTAATTGGCTTTAACGGCCTTGAGATTGAGAGCGGCGGCCCGCTCCGCTGCTGTAAACTGGTTATTGGGCCCCAGTCCTTGAAGCAAGGGGATTTCCAGTGAAAGACCGAGAGTGGCGTAGTCATTGGTATATGTCTCTCCAGGGTAGTCCTCAATTTGTCCGGAATAGTTGGCTTGGGGAGTGATGGTGATGCCGTTGCGCAGCATCGTTTGGATCGATGTGTTGGCGTTTATGGTATTTTCGATATTCGAAGAGGTCGATAGGAATTGTGCATTCCGACCGAGAACGCGCGATAGGGCGGTGTAAGTCTCGGTGTTGTTGGATTTGTTTTTTGTGCTGTAACCTTGGATTTGAGCGGATGCAAGGGGGTCAAAAGGGCCGCCGGCCTGCTGAAGCTGTCCTCCGGCCATGAGCACTTGCTCTCTGGCAATCAGGATGTTCTGATTATGGCGAAGTGCCAGGGCGACGGCATCTTTGACCCCCAAGGGTAGCGGTTTTCCTAAAGAAGGAATCGGGGGGACTGGCGCTGGAAGATCGGAGTCTGTTTTGGAAAAATTGGTCTCGGGAGTCGTCTGGGCCGAGAGGCAGGAGATGGCCCAAAGGACGGCTGCAATCGTGCTAAAGCATCTGGCGACCAGCGAGCCGCCGGAAAATTCCATCTCTTCTGAGGAGTTCGTCATATTTTCCGGATTCTACCACCTTGCCTTTGTCAATGACAATGATTTTATCGGCCTCGCGAATTGTGGAAAGACGCTGGGCGATAACGATCCGGGTCACTTTAAGAGACCGAATGTTTTCGCTGACGATTTTCTGGCTCACATTGTCCAATGCACTGGTGGCTTCGTCGAAGATGAGGATGGAGGGATTTTTTACCAAGGCCCGGGCAATCACCAAGCGCTGCAACTGCCCGCCGGAAAATCCAGTTCCGCCTTCGGGCACAAAGGTATGCATTCCCATGGGTAGGCGGGCGATATCGGCCTCGATTCCGGCTCGTGCGGCGGCACTCCAGGCCTCGTCAATTGTGTGGGCCTCAGCCCCTGTGATGTTGTGAAGGATGTCACCGGTTTGAACACGATCATGTTGAAGAACAACGCCCAATTGGCGACGAAGCAGCTTCAAATCAAGATTTCGGAAGTCGCGGGTGTCATAGAGAATCTTGCCGGAATCGGGCGTCTCGAATCCAAGCAGCAAACGGACCAGTGTGGATTTTCCGCACCCGGTCGTTCCGACCACTGCCACAAACTCTCCAGGTTCAACCGAGAAGGATAATCCATCGAGAATGGCTGGCTGGTCAGGAGCATACCGAAAACAAAGGTCGACGACATCGATTCGCCCGCTGAGTCTGCCGGGATCAGTCCCCGTGGAATCCCGCTCGATAGGTGCTGTGATGATCGGGCGGAGGCGCTCGTAAAGCGGAAGGCAATTCACAATGGAAATCGTTGCGGATGCCGCGCCCAGGACAGCACTCAACATTTGGCCGAATGCCGCATTGTATGCCATAAATTCCCCGGCGTTGAGGCCTCCTTCCAAGAAAAAGTAAAACACGGCGAAATTCACGAGCGTGGCGAAGATAGGGAAAAATGCACGAAAAGCGCCGGCAGCAGCCCGAATATTACCAACCGTCTTGTCCAACCGCTTCTTTTCCAGAAAAAAGCCCGCCCATTGGCCCAAGGCGCGCTCCTCTGCGGCAGCCGTCTTCCATTTCACGATGCCGTTCAAGATTTGAAAAACCCGGCCCGAGATCTTGCCAGCCAGATCAAGGCTGGGGCGCACAAATTGAAGTTCCAGCCACGAGGCAAGGATTTCCGAGACCCCTGCGATGCCGACCAGTATAACGGCCACCACGGCCAACTTCCAGCTGTAATAAAAAATAAGGCTGAGATTCAAAATGGAAAACACTCCGCCGAGAAGGTAACTGACAACCGACGAGGACAGAGCGTGCCTGATGGAGTTTATGCCATCGACCCGATTGGCGAGATCGCCTGCAGAATAGCGCCGGAAAAAATTGGTGTTAAGTTGCAGAACGCGGCTCCAAACGGCTGTCTGAACATCGTGATTGCCTCTCATCTCGATACGAAGCATCGCAAAGGCAGCAGTAAGATGGAACAATGTCGTGGCCATGGCGACCATCACCAATCCCAGGCCGATTTGAATGAGTTGCGCGCGCTGTGCTCCGGGGATGACTTGATTAATCACAAACTCCGTCGCCAATGGCACGGCAAGCCCCAACAAGGAGGCCAGCACGCCAACAATCAGGATCAACCAAAGATCCCACGCCCGACCCCGCAACGCGTAGGCAAGCACCTGCCGCGCATTCAGTGGCCCATCGGGAAACGGGCGGTAGAACATAATGGCATTGACTGCCAACTTGCGGGCGATAGGCTCCCAGACATCTGTGGAAGTGCCTTCCAGGGGATCAACAAGTCGATAAATGCCGGGCTTGCGGGGGATCAATGCCACCGGACGTCCGGAGTCTGCTAAAAATGCAAGAAACGGCCCCGAGTCTCCTCGATACCAATCGGGCGGCAACTCGATCGCGCGGTGTCTCAACGCAGCATGGCGCAGAATGGCCTCCAAGGCAATGAGCATATCGCTTCCATGGGGTAGCACCGTGGGGGGCTTGAGGTCGATCCCCAGGACCCGCGCCACTAACGAGGCGGCTTCAAAGAGCCCCTCGCCAGAGCCGGCTCTAATAGGCACAAACGCATCGGAACAATCATCGAGAATCTGTTGGCGGGCCAGGTTGATAAAATCTTCCGGCACCTCGCCAAGTAACCCGTTACTCATGTTGGTTGGTTTGTCCATGGCATCATTCACTAACAAGCCGGGCATACACGCCACCTTTTGCAACGAGTTCCTCGTGAACTCCCCGCTCCACAATTTTGCCCGAGTCGAAGACGATAATTTCATCAGCGTCACGGATCGTGCTGATCCTGTGGGCGGATATGAGACACGCCGCGCAGCGCTTACGGATATTGGCATCGATCTCCAGCTCCGTCTCTGGGTCGAGCGCGCTGGTGGCCTCGTCGAGGACGAGAACGGTCGGGTCCAAGGTCAGCGCTCTTGCGATTTCGATGCGTTGCATTTGACCACCGCTAAAATTTGCCCCACCCTCTCCTACAGGCGCAAAAAATCCACCCGCACGACGCGATATGGTATCCGCAATTCCGGCATCTTGGGCTGCCCGTTCAATGCGTTCGATCGGCACGCCAGAATCGAACAAAGCAATGTTTTGGGCGATCGTGCCCTCGAAGAGATAGAGATCCTGTGCCACATGCGCGACAGAGCGCGCCAGCAGCTCACGCGGCCAGTCTTGGCGTTGTTTCCCATCGAAAAGTATCTCCCCGGACCATGGCTGTAGCAGGCCGACAACCAAATTGGCCAGCGTTGATTTTCCACTGCCGGAGGCGCCAACCAAAGCCACGCGCTTGCCCGGCTCAAGAACGAGATTGATATCTTTCAAAAGTGGTGGCTCCTGCGTGGCGTAGCCGAATGTGAGGTTTCGAATTTCCACGCGCCCTTGCAAACGCTGCCCAGTATCGGTCGATCCTTCGCCCTCGCGCCAATCGGGATCCAATCGGGCTTTCATCACATCGTCGAGTCGACCAAGCTGCCCTTGGGCGGTCTGAAGCTCCCCACCCAGCCCCGCAAGATCGGAAAACGGGGTGATGAATGCCGTCATCAGGCTTTGAAACGCCAGAAGCCCACCAATGGAAAAGTGTCCGTCCATGATGACCAATCCTCCAACAGTGAGCATAGCGACGGCGTTCACGTGACCAAGGAGCTTGGGTGTGAGCACCAAGGCTTGTGACCAGATGGCGAGGCGTTGCCGGTTGTTCAGAACCTTCGTCAATGAGCCCGCGAGCCGTGTAAAGAGGGCATCTTCACCGCCGCTTGCCTTGATGCTTTCTATCGCTTGAAACCCAGCGATTGCTGTGCCGGTCAGCACTCCCTGATCCTGCAAAAGCTGGCTGTTTTTGTCCGCGCGCGCGCGGGAAATAACCTGCATCACAACGAGGTTCATGGAGGCCATGAAAAAACCGATTAATGCCATTGGCCAGTTGTAGGTGAACAATACAAGTCCATAGGGCAGTATGGTGACGAGGCTCACCATGGCTTGGGCAAAGCGTCCAGTGAGCAGACTTGCAACATTGTCGTTGATTGTGGCGCGTTGGGCGAGTTCGCCCGCGAAACGCTGCTGGAAATAAAGGAGTGGCAGGCGGAGCGTATGCCAGAGGAACCCTCCCTCCATTCGAACCGCAAGATTGGTTGTGAAGCGCACCAGCACATAGCGCTCCAGCCATTTTAAAAGCCCCGTAACGATGGCGGCCAACAATACCATCCATAGTATCCCCACCACCCAAGACTTCTGGCCATCTATCAGAAAGTCGTTCATGAAGACACGTTGAAAAGATGGTGTTACCAAGCCGGCCATGGCCAGCAACAATCCGCAAAAAACCAAATAAAGAAGTGGTGGAGTGGAATGGACTGGCAGTCGATCCGCAAGGGACCGCAAAAGATTGGGCGCATGGCCGCTGGGCTCAAATTCCGGTGCGCGGCCGAACTCCAGGGCGACACCGGTGTAGGAATGGTTGAAATCCTCAATAGTCACCCGCCTTGGCCCGGTGGCGGGGTCGTTGATGTAAACGGCGTCGGGACGGAATCCTTCGACCACAATAAAGTGGGAGAAATTCCAGAAGGCCATAAAGGGAAGTTTCAGGTCGCCAAGTTCATCGACTTCCTTTTTCCAACCCTGAGCCTCCAGCCCGTAGGTCCGAGCCGCTTTGAGGATTTTCAAGGCATTGCTTCCCGAGCGGGAGATATCGCATGCCATGCGCACCTCCTCGATGGGGAGATATTTTCCAAAGTGGCGGAGAATAATTGAAAGACAGACTGCGCCGCACTCCACGGCCTCGATCTGGATGATGGTAGGGGTCCTGATGCGCGGATGGATTTGCCCGCGAAAGCGGCGAGTATCGTCCATCTGGTTGGTTGGGCTCTCCAGCATATCGCTTCAGTCGGCAACGCCGAAGAATTTTTTCAGCAGGGGCAAGACCAATTCAATCGGGCGGACCTGGCGTGTGATTGCTCGGGCTTTGCAGAGTGTGCCCGAAGAAATGCCGAAGGGAGGCCCATGGGACGAAGACCACTGAAAACCGCTTAGTGAGGCGGTTTCGACCTCCAGCGTCCCTGCAACCTTCAACACGGTTCCGCCGGCAGACACGGCCTGAACGAGGGCTTTGTTAGCGACGACAGCCATCATCGATCCCTCTGTGGCCGGGACTTCGCCGACATCCTCGACACGACCGAGCACGTAGCCGTAGCGATCGACCTGCACGGTTTCGGGCGAAAGTTGCAGCGGCATGCCGAGGAGGATTTCCTTTCCCTTGCCAGATGGAAAAAACAATAATGCTTTCATGGGTTCGGAGGATCGCTCGAGCGTCACGACCTGTGCGCCAGGGTTCAGATTTTGACCGATGGCGGCATCCACGCTGACGACCCGGCCGGAGCGGGAACTTGTCACCGAAGCGTTGCGTTGCAAGCGGGCTTCAAGATTGAGAAGCTGGGATTCGGCCTGCTGTAGAGAAATGCGTGCCGAATCGATGGATCGGCGAGCGTCGGCATCGGCTTGGATCAGATTTGTTTCAATTTGTTGAAGTTGGGATTCGGCTTGGAGGATGTTCAGTTGCGCAGTGTCAAGCTGCGTCCGAGATTGCAACAAAGTGGTCATCGGAATAAGCCCCTGATCCAACAGCTTGGTTTGCGCATCGACGACTTTTTGAAGGGACAGCACTTGATCCTTGTAGTCCTTGATGGAGGTTTGCACGCTGGTTCGCTGGCGGTTGTTGAATTCGATCTGGGATTGGCGCTGCTTATTGGAAGTCGCTTCAACCGTCTCGAATTGCGATTTGTAGTCTTGGACTGTTTGGCGTTGGTTTTTGATTTCGGACTCGAGCGTCTGTTGTAAGACGGTGGCCACCTTTTGCCCCACAATCACTTCGTCCCCGATGGAAACAAGGATTTCAAGAAGCTGCCCATCGCCCGGAGAAGTAACCGCCTCCATGGCGCCGCCACGAAGTAGAATACCATTTCCTTCGACTGTTTGTGGAATTCGCCCCAGCACACTCCATACAAGAGCAACAAAAAACAAGGCTCCGACTGTGGCGAGAGTCAACCATCCTATGGGAGGAACAATTCTTAGGGGATGGTCCACCCGGTCTACCGCATTGCGATTGGCTAAAGCAGATCCCCGGAAGAGATTCTGGCCTTGGGTAAGCTGTGAGCTGGCGGGCGACTGCGAAACTGGAGACTCGTTGGGCATTTTTGTTGCCAAGTAGTATCAAGGTGCTTTAAGAAAGCAAGCAGTCCGAACCCATCGCGGTGGATGCTTCTATTGTGAAAGATTTTGTTTTTGACCAGACGGTGGCCGACCACTTCGACGACATGGTGCGCCGGAGCGTTCCTCACTATAATGAGTTGCAGCGCATGACCGTCGAAATGGCATCCCATTTCGCACAAGACGGTTCCGAGGTGGTGGATATCGGATGCTCCACTGGGCGCACCTTGGAAATGCTACTTGCGGAATTCTCGAAGCGGGACGTCCGCCTTGTAGGTCTGGACAACTCGCCAGCCATGCTGGAGAAAGCTGCCTCACGCCTTGCCAGCGCGGATGCGGAAAGCAGGTGCCGACTCCTGTGTGCGGATGCCAATGATGGGCTGCCTTCGAGCGATCCGAGCGTCGTCATTATGAATTGGACGCTTCAATTTGTCCGTCCGCTCAGCCGCGATGCGGTGATCCGCGACATCCACGACAAACTTCGTCCCGGCGGTTGCTTGATCCTCATGGAAAAAGTTCTTTGCCCAGAGTCTCTCTTGAATCGCCTTTACATTGATTTTTACTACGAATTCAAAAAGCGAGAGGGCTATTCCGCTTCGGAAATCGCTTCGAAAAGGGAGAGCCTCGAAAATATTCTGGTTCCCTATCGCGTGGAGGAAAACTCCACTCTTCTGAAACGAAATGGATTCGGAATCGTGGATGTTTTTTTCCGCTGGTATAACTGGGCCGGCTTTATCGCGGTGAAAACCCATTCAGGAAGTGATGCCGGATGATCGCTTGGCACTCGAAGCGCTCCTGCTTCGACTGAACACCCTGCAGCCCCGCCTGCTCAGGCATTGGATTTCTGGTGGCACAGAACTCACGGGGAAAAGACGCGCCTGCTTCAACTCCCTGGTTCGATCGCTCGACGCCGCCTACTATTCACCCGAGGCGACCACGATTCGCCGCGAGGAAATCAAACAACTCTGCATGGGGCGGGACTCCGGGGTGGCATGGGCCAAACGCTATTTGGAAAAAGGATTCCCCGAACCGCAAACGGCAAACCTTCCCATGTTCTCCATCCTTCAGAAATGGTTTGCCAGTGGCGAAATTCGCTCGGCGCATCAGGTCGGGTGTTGCTCGGGACGCGAGATTGCTTGGTTCGCGCGCCATTTTCCTGAGATTCGATTCCTCGGTTCAGATTGCGATCCCGCCGTCGTCACCTTTCTTAAAAATTTCTGGGCTGGCATTCGTAATTTGGATTTTATGGAGTTGCACATGGACAGGCCGATCCCAGATGCGCCGGGGGTATGCACAGACCTGCTCTACGCCAGCGGGGGCTTTCACTACATGGATTCTGCAGCCTTGGGGCAATTTTTTGAAAACATCCGCAAATTTGTCCATCGCATCGCGCTCTCCCAACCGCTCGACAGGCACTTCGACACTGTGCAATCGCCCGACTCCACCCCGCGCGGTATGCTCAGTTGGAACCACCCATACCCACGTCTTCTCGCGGAGGCTGGATGGAAAGGGATCGAGTGGCGGGAGGGCTTCGTCGCAGAGCTTCCCAAGTGGAAAAACATCGCTGTCTGGGCATATGCTTCAGGCCTGTGAATCCTACCCTCCTATTGCCAACTCGGAGCCCAAGGTCTCGGAAACCCGGTAGCAATAGGGCGCCAAGCGCCGACGGGCAAAGGCCACCATGCGGGGAAAAATGGCCGGCACAGTCCAGATTCCATGGTCGTATCCCGTTCCGGAAATCCTGTGAAACGATTCCGCAATCACTGCGGCAAAAGTCCCCCGGCCCTGCAAATCCTCACGCAGCCAAGAGGTCGTGAAACGCAGCACGCCCGGCGACTTCGGGTGATTTACCACCCAACCCACCAACTCCTCGCCGCGCATCATGCCCAAGCTGGTTTCGCGGTGGAAATCCGGCCCGTAATTAAGAGGCCAGACTTCAACGTGGAATTGCCGCTTCGCAGCCAACCTCTCGATTTCTCGGGAATCGACCTCGTGCCATGGAACCACATTGAAACTGGGATCCAATCGCGGCGGGTTTGCCATCAATGGCGACCGCAGCATTCCCACGAAGGTTGACTCGAGCACCAGCATTCGCAGGCGTGGGCGACACCAACCGGCGCTGGCAAGAAGCCCTTCAAAAGCCTCTCGATCCTCCAATGTGCTGCGGTGAACGGCCTCCAACCTTCGACAGCCTTGCTCGGCCAAAGCAGTTCTCGCAGATTGAAGAAGTTCAAGTCCCAGGCCCTGGTGCCGACAATCTGGTTCGACCCATATCGAGCGAAGTATTGCCTCAGTGCGGGAGGTTTTTTCGCACAAAGCCAACCCAACCGGACGAGATCCGATCCACGCCCCAAGGGCCAAAACCTTGGCCTTCCATGAACCCAAAAGCAACCGGTCCCGGTAGAGTGGAAAAGTGAAGCCAGTGATCGTCGGTGCGTCGAAGCTGGAAACCTCGCGAATCACACAATGAGTCCGCAGATCAAGCAAAGGGTGCAAGTGGTTGTTCACGGACGATTTTAATACACTCATGGACTTGATAGCGAAAAGGCAAAAGCCATTTTTTGATGGAAAAAATCGATTGACTATCAGGTCGGAATTCATAGAGTTTCAGCTTTATTCCTGTGGAAATCACGCTAAACAACATCGTAGAATCCTCTGAAAACTCGGGTCTTCCTCCGATTTTTCAGAAGTTGCATCAGCGCATTCAAGAAGCCTTCGAGAAGAAACCCGAATGCTTCGAGCCTGTTCTTAAGTCCGAAAATCCAAGTCCAGCGCTCGTGCGTCGACTCTCTCACGTGAAGCGCTTTTTGGAGTTATGGACCGCCGACCCCAAAATCCGGGCGCGTGCATCGGCAGATGCTCAAGCAACCATCGACTCGTTTAGTCTGAACCTCGACGCCGAGGAAATCCGTTTCGTCTACGACGAAGCTTATTGCCGCGAGCGTTTGCGAACAAACGGTTGGAAAGCCCCCCTGATCGTCCAGCAATACCGGCTGTGGTGCATTGAAAAAACTCTCCACCGCGAACGTAGCCGCATGCAACTCGGCATTCCTGCCACTGCACGCCACCGAGCTTGGAGAGATCGTCAGATCCAGCGCGTCATAGGTCAACTTGGCCAATCCCACGCCACCAACATTGTCCACGCCCCGTTCGCCATCGAGTTGAGCGATGGTTGTTCCGTTGGTTGCTGGTTTTGCGGCGTCTCCGCTGAAAAACGCAAACGCGACTTCGAGTGGAACGACGATAACGCAGCGCTCTGGTCTGGTGTCGTTATGGCTCTCAAGGACACGATCGGCTCTGGCGCCCAGCAGGGATTTTGCTATTGGGCCACAGATCCCCTCGATAACCCGGATTATGAAAAATTCTGCACCGAGTTCGCACGTATCACCGGCCGGTTTCCTCAAACTACTACTGCCCAAGCCCAGAAACACATCGAGCGTGTCCGCATCTTGCTCACTCATTCCCGCTCACTGGGCTGCGAAATCAACCGCTTTTCGATACTCAGCCTGCCGATCTTGAAAAAAATTCATGACGCTTTTACTCCCGAGGAGCTCCTCTGGACAGAGTTGGTCACACAAAACATGGAAGCCACTTCCATGCAGAGCAACTCTGGCCGGGCTAGAAACTCCAACCGTCTGGAACAAAAAGCGGCCCTTGTTGAAAACCTCCCTTCCTTTTGGAAAGAAGCACCAGGCACGATCGCCTGCGTTTCGGGTTTCCTTCTTAACATGGTGAATCGCTCCGTGCGCCTCGTCACTCCCGCACCATGCGACGACCGCTGGCCCAATGGCTACTGGGTTTTGGAGGAATCCACTTTTCGCGATGCCGAGGATTTTC
>VFJO01000319.1 GCA_009886045.1 Verrucomicrobiota bacterium | reverse complement strand
GACATGCGGTTAAGAACCTTGTCCGCTGTCTTCATGACACCGTCCTGGGTTTGCAGGAAGGAGATTGAATTTCCGACATTGGCTTGAGTTGCTTCCGTGCGGCGGATTGCTGCACTCATCTTCATCGACACGGCGAGTCCGCCGGCGTCGTCTGCAGATGAATTGATACGTGAACCGCTCGAGAGCCGATTAAGGCTGCGCTGGAGGTTAACGTTGGTGCTGCTGAGGTTGTAAGCCGCTGATGTGGCTGCTGTATTGGTGTTAAATACTACTGACATATCCTTTGTCTTTCTTGTGTGCGAAGTCCGTTTCGCTGTCGGGCCGTTTTGGTTCAGTGTTCGACCTCACTGGGGGAGAATTTCTCCGTTGAGGTATTAATCGGCAAAGTCATGTTCGACCTTTAGAAGTTTTTTATTTTTTTCTTTCCGAACGCAGAAGCGCTCTGGAAGCCGATTTGCGGAGATTTTCTTCTGAGAACTCCCCAACGAACGGATAAAACCAAAGAGAAAATTAGAGCTTGTGGCCCATTTTTTTCTTTTTCGTCTCAAGATAGCGGGCGTTGTGCGGATTCGCGACGGAGCGGATAGGAAGCTGCTCCACGATTTTCAAATCGTAGGCTTCAAGTCCCACGACTTTGCGGGGATTGTTGGTGAGGAGACGGATTTGGTGAATGCCGAGGTCGGCGAGAATTTGAGCCCCGAGACCATAGTCGCGGAGGTCCATCGGGAAGCCAAGGCGTTCATTGGCTTCGACGGTATCGAGGCCCTGCTCCTGTAATTTGTAGGCGCGAATTTTGGGGCCGAGACCGATACCGCGTCCCTCTTGGCGCATGTAAAGCAAGACTCCGGCTCCTTCCTTTTCTATACGCTGCATGGCTTGGTGGAGCTGAGATCCGCAGTCGCAACGGCGGGAGGCAAAAACGTCGCCGGTGAGACACTCGCTATGAACCCTCACCAGTGCTGGCTTGGAAGCAGAAATCTCGCCTTTCACCAGCGCAATATGGTGCATCCCATCGACGAGTGAGCGGTAAAGGTGGAGGTTAAAATCCCCATAGTCGGTGGGCATGTGCACGGTTTCCTCATGCTCCACGAGCTTCTCGCCTTTGCGTCGGTAGGCGATGAGATCTTGGATGGAACACATCTTTAAAGCGTGTTTTTTCTTGAAACGAATCAAATCCGGCAGACGTGCCATGGATCCATTTTCGTTCATGATTTCGCAGATGACGCCGGAGGCGTCGAAGCCGGCGAGACGTGCGAGATCGATGGCGGCTTCGGTATGGCCCGCGCGGCGCAGAACACCACCAGCCTTGGCTTGCAAAGGAAACACGTGGCCAGGCTGCACGAGATCGGAAGGTTTGGTCTTGGGGTCAGCAAGCAAACGAATCGTGGTGGCGCGATCTTTCACGCTGATGCCGGTCGTCACCCCATTTGCTGCATCCACTGAGACGGTGAAATCGGTTTTAAAGACTTCTTGGTTTTGAGCCACCATTCGCTGGAGCGCAAGGCTGGCAGCACGTTCTTCAGTGATCGGAGCACAAATGAGTCCGCGACCAAATCGAGCCATAAAATTAATGGCCGCAGGTGTCACTTTGGAGGCAGCCATGAGCAGGTCACCCTCATTTTCGCGGTCTGCATCATCGGTTACAATGACCATGCGCCCACGGCGAATTTCGGCGATGACCTCTTCAATCGGATCAAATGGTGTTTTCATGGAAGACGAGACGTCTCAACGCTAACTAAGATGAGGATGATAAGGAACGCGATTTTAAAGTTTCCAAAAGACTAATTTGGAGAATTTCCTGCTGTACGGCGTCCATTTCTTTTGCATCCGGCTTGGTTCTGTCATCAAAACCAGAAAGGTGCAGGAGACCATGAATGATGTAGATGGCGAGCTCCTCGGTTATGCCATGAGAAAAGTCGGAAGCCCGGGCAGCGGCAACGGGAGCACACACCAAAATTTCGCCATAGGGAAAGGTGATGACATCCGTCGCGCCTGAAATGCTCAGAAAATTGCGATGCACTTTGGCCATGGCTCGCTCGCCGAGGATGGTGATCTCGATGGCAGGCAAGCTGGCCAGTGCGGCCATATTTTTTTTCGCAAGTGCCAAACAATGCGGCAGTGCAGCGTCTGTGAGTTCCTTGAGAAGCTCCCGGTCGTAAGAAACAGAACGCGCTTTGTGGAAAATAAATGTTTTCAGAAAGGGCGGCCTCAGGCTGCGGATTTGTGTTCCCGTTTTTCGGAAGCAGAGCGATCCTCACGCTTCGGGTAGGCGATGCGGGCGTGCAGCATATTGACAAGTGAGAAACGGAAGCTGTCGGCGATTTTCCAGATTTCCGCAATCGTGAGTGGAGCCTCGTCGAGTTGCCCCTCATCCAAGCGGGCTTTGATGATATTTCGAATGAGGTCATCTATGCGTTGAGGCGTAGGGCGGTCGAGGCTTCGCGAGGCGCTTTCGATCGAGTCGGCGAGGCTTACGATGGCAGCCTCCTTCGTCTGCGGGCGCGGACCGGGGTAGCGAAAACTCTCCTCGCTCACCTCGGGAATATCCTCCTCGCGCATGTTCATAATCTTGCCTCCAAGGCGTGCATCCTCCTGCTGTTGGAGGGCACGCTGGTAGAAATACGAAACGATCGAGGTGCCGTGATGTTGGCTAATGACGTCGATGATCTCAGAGTTCAATTTGCTTTTGAGCGCGAGGTCAACACCCTCTTTCACATGGGAGACGATGATGAGTGCACTCATGGTGGGAGTCAGATCATCGTGTGGGGTTGAGCCGTGAGGAATGTTTTCCGTGAAATAGAGGGGCTTCACGACTTTCCCAATATCGTGAAAATACGAGGCCACGCGGCAGATCGTAGGATTCGCACCTACGAGTTCGGCAGCTGCTTCGGAGAGGTTGGCAACGGCGAGACTGTGATGATAGGTACCTGGCGCTTCAAGGCTCAGACGCTTCAAGAGAGGGTGGTTCAGATCGCTCATCTCGAGCCACGAGATATCGGTCGTTATTTTAAAAAGATGCTCCAGCATGGGAAGGATGCCGCTGACAACAATGGCGGTGGCAATCCCAGTCACAAAGGCTGCAAGACTCTGCCAACCGATCATCGCCCAGTTTGTCTGTGAGGGGAGTTCCCAAATTACGGGGCCAATTTGACCGAATGCAGCTGCGAGAATCCAAGTGGCGAGACCCACATAGACGCCAGCGCGCACCAAACGACTGCGGCGACGAACTTGCAGGGTTACAAAAACTCCTATGAATCCCGTGATGAGCGAGATAACGAGAAATATCGGGTCGATCCGACCTACAAGGAGGGATCCCCAGAGACTGCAAAAAACTGCGGCGTAGAGGCCGTGGTTGCGCCCCAATAGCACGGAGAGCACAAGCGGAGCAAACGCGTAAGGAATGAGAAGCGGAGCGATCTGAAGGTCTAGAGCACCCGATGCGGCCTGACTCAGCAGGATTTTAATAACTGCCAACTGAGCGAGGAGCGTACCAAGAACCAAGCAGAGGCGTGAGTTTTGCCGAAATGTCTGTGGGTGGTTGATCCAGAGTTGGGCTACGGCGGTGGCAAAGATCAGCAGACAAAGAAGAAATTTCTTAGCAGGCTCATCCTGTTGACCAGTAAAAATAAGCGTACCAAGTCCAAAGATAAAAGCGGCAAGGAGGAAGACGCGCACAGGCCAACCTTTTTGAAGGGCTTCGAGAAAGTCACTCTCCTCAACCTGACGACGACGTTTACTGGAAGAGAGCCCCTTCCAGACAAGTCGCCAACGTTTGATAATTCCAACCATGTTAAATTCTGCTTTCGCGTGAGCCTCGGTGATTCTTGTAGGCGATAATCACAGCTTGGACAAGAGGATGGCGCACGACATCCTTCTCTGTAAAGAAATGCATTCCAATACCAGCAACATCACGAAGTGCTGCAACAGCTTCCACAAGACCGCTGAGCTTATTTCGCGGGAGATCAATCTGGGTGACATCTCCCGTCACGACACATCGCGAACCCATTCCGAGCCGGGTTAAGAACATGAGCATCTGCTCGGCTGTGGTATTTTGAGCCTCATCAAGAATCACAAAAGATCCACTCAATGTGCGTCCCCGCATGTAAGCAAGTGGGGCGATTTCGATAATGTTTCGGTCCATGAGCTTCTGCAATTCGTCGGGCTCGAGAAGATCGTGTAACGCATCGTAAAGCGGACGCAGATAGGGAAGGATTTTTTCTTGCAGGTCGCCGGGAAGGAAACCCAGCGCCTCACCAGCTTCCACGGCAGGCCGAGTCAGGATCAGACGTTTCACTTTTTCCTGCTTGAGAGCTGCAACAGCAGATGCCACTGCAAGGTAGGTTTTTCCAGTTCCAGCCGGGCCGACTCCGAAGGTAATGTCGTAGGACTGGATGGCTTGAACATAAGTCTTTTGTCCAGCGGTACGAGGAACAACTGGCGGCTTGCGGGGCGAGCAATGAATGCGCGTGTCAATGAGGCTGGTGAGAGATTCGGCCGAGCCAATGCCCATCGAGCCTTTGAGAGCAAGTTCAAATTCCTGGCGGTGAATGGTGATTCCCCGCTTTACAGCAGCATGAAGTTGATCAAAGGCGTCTCGCGCGCGATCCAGTGCATCTTTTTTCCCCTCCACGCGAATCCATCCATCGCGGGCCGTTGTGCGCACTTCAAGGCGATCCTCCAATTCCTGGAGGAGCTTCGAGTCCCCGCCATAAACTGCCTGCGCTATGCGGGCATTTTCAAATTCCAGCGTGAAGGTTTCCATCCAAGACTGCTACTACTTGTAGGCGTAAACCAAAGCCCAACCTGTACGCTCTTGCGAAGATTTGTGAACTGTCACGATAGCGTAATACGTGCCAGTACGCTGAGGTTCGACCCGTACAGAGGAAAGCCGACCAGCGCGCGAGCTCTCCACATTCACAAGGTTACCCTTGGCGTCATAGATATTGACCGAGATGATGGCCCCCTTCACGTCTGTTCCAAGGCAGAACCAATATTCGTTTCCCTTGAAGAGCTGCGCTTGAACGGCCTGCTGGTCCTTGACCCCTAGGTCCCCTCCCCAAGCGTCTTCGCGGACACTGAAGCCTTTCTTTACATAGGGACTGGCGGCTTCGTAAGCAAATGAGAGCGCGTCATCCACATAGGCGAAGGCCGTGCCGACGAGGAGTATCAAGAGAAGAGATATGAGAATTTTTTTCACGATGGCCTCAGGCTCCCTTGGAAGTGATGGCAGCGACCGTGTCGCGGGTCATCTTGTGAATTCGGGTTACATTCTCTTGGGGGATGACAGCGCCCTCACCGTCTCCGATGAGGGGGGCGATGGCAGAAAGAAGCTTGCGAATGCGCTCCACCAGATCGTCATCTGCCAGCCGTTTGTTCGAGAGTGTATCGAGTTTTTTAGAGAAAAAATGGACAAGGGCAGGTTGGTGGAGCAACTCGGCTGAGTCGGTGGTGTAGTTTTTCCGGATAATCGATGTGAGCACCTCCGTGCCACGAATCCATCCGCCCACACTCACGAGCTGTGCTAGGTCATCATCACCCAATTCCTGCATCGCTCCCTTCACGTCTTGCAGAGCCCCGTCAAATTCCTTGCGGACGGCAATCCAATCTTTCACGTCGGCTTTTTCAGTGATGCTTTTGCTCCGTTCAAGCACAGCTTTCTCCACGTTGATGGCTTTCGATAGAGTCAAAACGCGGCGACCGATATCTTTTACTTGTTCCGAATCCTCAGCCTCGACGGCAACAAACCCTTCCGCAATCACGGTACCAAGAAGAAGCGCGACTTGCGCACGATTGCCAGTCTGGTGACCGAGCGAACCTCGTAATTCAGACCGCCAGTTGGGATTCCCCAATTTGTCCAAAACGATAAAAACCTCACTGGGCACAGGAACGAGGACATCGTCAATCGACTGCCCAGGGAAAGAGGAGAGGTCCACCGTCTCAGGTGGCTTCTGGGCGTGAAGCGGGTTCGCGGCAAAAGAAAAGAACCCCATGGCCACGACCGCGTTCAAAATATTCAGCATTTTCAAATTTTCGACTTTGTTGTGCGTGCGCGGCCAGTTAAAACCACACAGGTATAAATTGGAATGAATCGGGATAGATTACAACATCTTCTTGCAGTGGCCTTGTCGCGCAAGCTCCTCGTCGTGGGTGACGTCATGCTCGATGAATTCGTCTGGGGGAGGGTTTCACGCATTTCGCCAGAGGCGCCCGTACCAGTCGTCGAAGTCGAAAAGGAAAGCTCGTACCCAGGTGGCGCGGCCAACGTCGCCCGCAATCTCCGCCCCTTTTGCGAAGGGGTGCAGCTCTGCGGTCTGGTTGGCGAGGATCGGCATGCCGAACGCCTGCGGGAATTACTCGCAGAAGAATTGATTTCCACAGATGCCCTCGTCTCGGACGTGGGACGCTCCACCATCGTCAAGACACGCATCGTTGCGCGCCAGCAGCAAGTCGTGCGCGTGGACCGCGAACGGCGCACGATGGTTTCTTCCGAAGTGCTCGACCGCGCCTGCGCCATTATCGCAGATCTCCTTCCAACGGTGGATGCCCTCATTTTTGAAGACTACGGAAAAGGATTTCTTGGGCAGGCTTTGAAAGACCGCGTCACCGAAATGGCCCGGGCTGCAGGCAAGTACGTGTCCGCCGACCCCAATCCCACAAATCCTATCGATTGGCGCGGAGTCGACCTTCTCAAGCCAAACCGATCCGAAGCTTTCGCCATGGCAGGAATATCGGATGCTGGCGCAGCAGCAGACCCTCTCACTGACGCACCACTTCTCGAGGTCGGGCGCGTTCTTTTAGAAAAATGGAACCTGCCTGCCTTGCTGGTGACGCTGGGTGAGCATGGCATGATTTTGTTTCAACGTGGCGAGACTCCCTACCACACTCCAACCCGCGCTAGGGAGGTTTTCGATGTCTCTGGTGCGGGCGATACGGCTATTGCTCTTTATACTCTGGCCATTTGCGCAGGAGCCACGCCCCACGAGGCGGCAGAGATTTCTAACCATGCCAGCGGCGTCGTAGTAGCCAAACTCGGCACAGCCACCCTCACCGCTCAGGAACTGCTTGAGGCCTTTTCAAAAAATGTCTGAACGCCGAGCCGTTTTTCTGGACCGCGACGGCACGCTCATGGAGGAAGTGGACTACTGCAATGATCCCGCCAGCGTCCAGGCCATTCTGGGAGCACGGGAGGCGCTCTCCAAGCTGCGCAAAGAAGGTTGGCTTACCATCATCATAACAAATCAAAGCGGCCTATCAAAAGACCTCATCACCCCCGAGCAATACGAGGCAGTGAATGCGGAGTTGCTCCGACAACTTGGCGGAGGCATCGATGCGATTTACTTCTGTGCTGACCATCCCGACCGCCCCACCGAGCGCCGCAAGCCGAGGCCAGGCATGCTTCGAGAAGCAGCCACAGCCCATGGCATCGACCTCTCTCGCTCTTGGATGATTGGTGACAAAGCCATAGACATTGAGTGCGGACAGAACGCGGGCTGCCAAACAATACTAGTGAGAACCGGCTACGGGCTTCATCAATCTGATTCAAAGGCGGACTTCATCGTAGACAACGTCACCCTTGGCTTGGAGCTGATCCTCGAACAGCACTCCTCTCAAAACCCAGAACCAAAATAGTAGCCGCCTGCAAAGGCTGCCTCCCGAATGCGAACGGCTCGGGATCTTTAAAAAAACAAAACGCGGCTTTCAAACCCCGTATCGGTTTGCAGGCTCGCACGGTTCCGGATAGTCTTTGGGTTTTTCCAAAATGAGCACGCAGCGCAAGCAGTATCCGTTTTCCGAATTCGAACCCCGCTGGCAACAGCACTGGCTGGAGGTTGATGCCTTCCGCGCTGTCAACCCGGGAGACGCCGACTTCGACGCATCCAAACCAAAATACTACATCCTGGACATGTTCCCTTACCCCAGCGGGGATGGGCTCCACGTGGGGCATGTCGAGGGCTACACGGCCACTGACATCCTCGCACGCTTCCACCGCATGCAGGGTTTCAACGTGCTTCATCCGATGGGATGGGACGCCTTCGGCCTTCCTGCGGAGCAATACGCTATCAAAACCGGCCAGCACCCACGAGTCACCACAGCCCGGAACATCGACAACTTCCGCCGACAACTTCAAGCCGTAGGGTTCAGCTACGACTGGCAACGCGAAGTCAGCACCACGGATCCCGCCTACTTCCGATGGACACAGTGGATTTTTTTACAGCTCTACAACGCTTGGTTCAATCCAGCCTCCCGCAAAGCCGAGCCGATCTCCACCTACACGGGAGCCGATCCGGATTCCGTGCGCTTGGCGTACGTGGCTGAGATGCCAGTAAACTGGTGCCCACAACTTGGCACGGTACTCGCCAACGAGGAAATCGTGGATGGCAAAAGCGAAGTGGGAGGATTTCCTGTGGAACGCCGACCGCTGCGCCAGTGGATGCTCCGCATCACCGCCTTTGCCGATCGCCTGCTGGAGGGGCTTGACGGACTCGACTGGCCCGAGGGCATCAAGCTGCTCCAACAAAACTGGATCGGCCGGAGCGAAGGAGCTTTGGTCAGGTTTACACTTCAAAACTCCGATTGCCATGTGGAGGTCTTCACCACCCGCCCAGACACCCTCTTCGGCGCGACCTACATGATCCTTGCCCCCGAGCATCCGCTTGTTGCCTCGTTAACCACACCAGATCAGGCCGAATGCGTCGAAGAATACAAAGCCTCTGTGGCATCCAAAAGCGACCTCGACCGCACCGAACTCAATAAGGAAAAGAGTGGCGTCTTCACCGGCGCGTATGCCATCAATCCCGTCAACGGCAAAAAAATTCCCGTCTGGATCGCTGACTACGTCCTCATGGGCTACGGCACAGGAGCCATCATGGCCGTTCCTGCACATGACGAGCGCGACTACGAATTTGCCACAAAATTCCAACTCCCCATCCTCGAGGTGGTGCAAAATGCGGGGGGCACGGACGGAACACCAACCCCCGCCTCTTCCTGCTTTTCAGGCGAAGGCGTAGCGGTGAATTCAGGATTCCTCGACGGCCTCCCGACTGCTGAGGCCATGCAAAAGATCACCGCCTGGCTTGAGGAAAAAACCCTCGGCCGTGGCACCGTAAACTATAAACTCCGCGACTGGCTCTTCTCCCGCCAGCGCTACTGGGGCGAACCATTCCCCATCGTGTGGGAAAGCGGCCAACACCATGCGCTTTCGGACACCGAGCTTCCCGTCATCCAACCAGACATGGAGGATTTCAAACCGACCGGCACGCCAGAACCTCCTCTCAGCAAAGCTACGGACTGGCTGAGATACTCCGACAAGGCGCAGCGGGAAACCAACACCATGCCACAATGGGCTGGCTCGTGCTGGTATTATCTCCGGTTCTGCGATGCCGCAAATTCCGACAAGTTCATCGGAACAGAGTCCGACCAATACTGGATGGCCCAAAGCGGAAAGCCTGGCGGGGTGGACCTCTACGTAGGAGGCACCGAGCACGCCGTACTTCATCTCCTCTATGCCCGCTTCTGGCACAAAGTCCTTCACGATCTCGGCCACGTAGCCACTCCAGAACCCTTCCAGCGCTTGGTCAACCAAGGCATGATTCTCGGACCCGATGGCCAAAAAATGTCCAAGAGCCGTGGCAATGTCGTCACACCCGACAGCGTGATTTCCGAGTACGGCGCCGACTCGCTTCGCCTCTACGAGATGTTCATGGGACCGCTCGAGCAGATGAAACCTTGGAGCACGAAGGGTGTCGAAGGCGTTTATCGTTTTCTGGCTCGCGTGTGGCGCTTGGCAATGGAAGAAAACCAGGAGGGCCAATGGATTCTCTCCCGCGATCTGGCCGAGATCCCCCTGAACTCGCAGCAACTCCGCACCGCACACGCCACCATTAAAAAAGTGACAAGCGACATCCGCCAACTCGCATTCAACACAGCGATCTCGCAAATGATGGTATTTACCAATGAATTTGTGAATGCCAAGCCACGTCCGATTGGATCCCTCCGCATCCTCATCCCGCTCCTAAGCCCCTTTGCGCCCCACCTCGCCGAGGAAATCTGGAGCCGCCTCGGTTTCTCCGGACTCGCCTCAAAGCAACCTTGGCCGACCCACGACGAATCCCTGCTTGTTGAAAACGAAGTCGAGCTCGCCGTGCAAGTAAACGGCAAAGTCCGTGAGCGCCTCGTCATTTCAAAGGATGCCACCAAAGAAGAAATCGAAAAAGCCGCACTCGCCAGCGAGAAAGTCCGAGAGGCCACAACCGGACAATCCATCGTGAAAGTCGTCGTCGTACTCGGAAAACTCGTGAACATCGTGGCGAAATAAGAGCCGATCGGAGGGTTCGCCGTGAAAAATTCCATCAGACGGCAAAGCCCATCAATGGCGGGAGCTTGATACCGATCCCTCGTCAAGGTTATCCCATGAGGATGTCGGCACGTGTCTTAAAAGCTCATCTCCCAGAAATCGCCATCATTGCGGTGGCGATATTCCTGCGTTGCTGGCTCATTGAAATCAAGCCTCCCCACTTCGATGAGGGCATCAACGGGTGGTTCGCCGACCAGATGACTGCGAACGGCTACTACCACTACGATCCAACCAACTACCACGGCCCGCTTCACTTCTACGCAGTTTTTCTCTCGCAGACGCTCTTCGGACGTGACGTATGGGTCCTGCGCTTGCCGTCGCTCATCGCGAGCATACTCGCAGTCTGGGCGATGCTGCGCTTTCGCGAATTTTTTGGCGTGGGGGTTTCACGCCTTGCTGCACTGGCTATGGCACTGTCCCCAGCCTACATTTTTTATGGGCGCTATTCGATCCACGAATCTTGGCTGACTCTTTTTTCCATCCTGCTGCTTCACGGAGTACTGGGCCTTTGGCAAACCGGTTCGCGCCGCCACTTCGTCACCATGATGATAGCAGGAGCTGGCATGATCCTGACCAAGGAAACCTACGTGCTGCACATCGGCTGTATGGCCATAGCAGCGTTCACACTTTGGATTTATCAAATGCTAGTTCCCTCGCGCCCATTGTGGCCGATCGCCAGGCAACACTGGAGCCGCGACGATGTGATTCTTGGCGGTGGGCTTGCCACGCTCGCTATTGTCTTTTTTTACTCTGGCACGTTTAGGGACTTTCAAGCTCTCGGTGGTCTTTATAAGACCTTCCAAGCTTGGTTTTCCACCGGAGTCGAATCCGGTGGACACGAGAAAAAAGCCTACGATCTGGTGGGTCCATTTAACTGGTATTGGGTTTACCTCATGGCCCGGTACGAGTGGCCTGCCTTGGCTGGATTGGTTGCCTGCGTTCGTTATGCCTTCCCGTCGGATTCCCGCTACCGCTACACGGCCATCATGGCAGGCGGAACCCTCTTGGCCTATTCGATCATCCCCTACAAAACTCCATGGTGCGTGATCTCGATTCTCTGGCCGTTTTATTTGACCCTCGCCGGCGTCTTGCGCGAGTGGGCGAGCCGCTTGGCAAAAGATCGCACTTGGATAGTGGCCACTCCGCTACTCGCAGGATCGCTCTACATAGCGATTCAACTCAATTTTTTCCGATTCACCGATGACAGCGAACCGTACGTTTACGTGCAGACCTACAAAGATATCGAACGCCTCACCGAGCCAGTCTTAGCCTTGGCAAAAAGTGAACCGGATGGCTTTCAGTTGGGGGGCACGATCATGCTCGACAGCTATTATCCACTGCCATGGATTTTTGGCGACTTCACTCGCGTGGGATATTTCAAAAAAGACTCCCCACCTGCGCGATGGGATGCGGATTTTATAGTTATCGAGGCCGCCAACTCGGCCGAAACCGAGAAAAACTTCAGAGAGTCCTACTACAAAATCCCCTTTCGTCTCCGCAGCGGTCAGGAGGAGTGTGTAGCCTACCTCTCCGCGAGGCGTTTTTCTAAGTTGCTCGGAGGGGAGCCGAACTTCACTCCAGCCCCGGAGGCTTCCCAGTGAATAGTGACCGTGCAGCGGTTGGCTTGATCCTCGGTAGCGCCGCGAGTGTGACAAGCGCGATTGCCTTGGCTTTTGCCTTCGGCGGCCTGAACGCAACGCTGGCTGCCGTCTCAATCGCTATAGGCTCGGCCGCTGGGATATGGACTTTTTTAAAAACTCGAAATGGAAAGAAAAAGCCTGTGAGCGCTTGGGATTTCCTAATGTTCGCCATTTTTGCCCTTGCTGCGTTGAGGGCTTTTCTCTGGCTCATTTATCCAGTGGGCAATGAATGGCGCATCCTCTCGCCTTACAATCTCGGCGATATCTCACTCCACATTCAATTCATCCGCTACTTTGCCGGCGGAGTCGATTTTTGGCCAGCAAGTCCAATCCTCACCGGAGTGCCACTCAGTTATCCCTTGGGTGCGGATTTGTGGAATAGCCTGCTTCTTCTGCTCGGTCTGCCCGTAGAGCGCGGCTTAATTTGGACAGGCTTGGCGGGATCGGCCCTCACAGCTTGGGCACTCTGGCGATGGGGTGGTGCGTTTGCGATGGCCGCGCTTCTCTTTAACGGTGGACTCGCCGGCTTCGCACTCCTGCAGACCGGTCAACTCCAAGACTTCCAGTCCCAGTTGGCATGGAAAAATTTTTTCCTCACGATGTTTGTGACACAGCGCGGGCTCTTGTATGCACTGCCCTGCGGGTTGCTACTACTGCGTGCGTGGAGGGACGATTTTTTTCGGGAAAGTTCCGGCTTACCCCGTGCGGCTCAATTTTTCCTCTACGCCACCATGCCATTTTTCAGCGTCCATGCATTCCTGTTCCTGAGCCTTGTGTTGGCAGCCATTTTTATCTTCACAACCAAGAGCCGCTTGCCGTTGCTCCTCTTTGTGGCCGCAGCTGTCATTCCCGCAACAACGGCCATTTGGTTGGTTACGGGAGGATTCTCCGCCGCATCTGGCCTGCGCTGGCTACCGGGATGGATGCAGGCCACGGAGGGCTGGAAATTCTGGGCTATGAATTTCGGCATCAGCCTTCCCCTTTTTCTCTGGCTGTTTTGGAAAGGTCTCATTCGGGGAGATGCGGAATCACGCGCCTTCGCACTGACCTCTCTTGGAGTTTTCACTCTCTGCATGCTTGTGGTCTTTGCCCCTTGGGAATGGGATAACACTAAACTTCTCCTCTGGGCATGGTTGGTCGCAGCTCCGCTAATTTGGTCGAATATCCTCAGACCACTTGCCCCTCTCATACGCATCCCACTTTGCGGGATACTATTTTTCTCAGGCGCCGTCTCACTGCTTGCAGGGCTCGACGGACGTCATGGCTATGAGTTGATTAAAAAATCTGAGCTGGCTGAAGCCAAAAAAGCTCTCCTTGATGTGCCCCCGGGAACGCGACTCGCGGTTGATCCCCAATTTAACCATCCCGTCATTCTGCTCGGATACCCGGTGGTCTGCGGCTACGATGGACACCTCTGGAGCCATGGTCTGCAATATCAGGAACCTCTTGAAAAGCTCCGAGCCGTGATGCGCAAAGAAGATGATTGGCGAGAAACCGCATCAAAACTCGGTGCGAAGTGGGTTTACTTTCGAGGCGGGACTCCAGTGCTTGAAAGTACCGACCCGGGCGGGCCATTTCCTTAAGATGGAATCGATCGCCAGAGCATGAAAATGATCGTGGCGAGAATAAGGCAGAGACCAAGAAACTTGATCCGTGCACTATGAAATTCGCGGCTAGGAAGCTTTTTTTGCTTGTGGCTCAGCGGGTAGTGACTGCGACTGGCTCGGGCGCCCCCCAAGGACATCGCAGGTGGAGCCGCTGCAACGCGCATTTGAACCAATTTACGATTCTGGGCCTTCATTTCCTCAATTTTTCGCGGATACGAACGAAGTTCTTTTTCTAGTTGCTCCACTCGGCGCTGCGTCTCGAGATGCTCCTTGGAGAGGCGTTGTTCCTCCGCAGTGATTTTTGTCGAAACGTTGGGCTTTCTGAATGACATGAATTACTTCGCGGTAGTAGATGACCAGATGTAAACAAGAAGAAAAATTGCAGCGATGATCTGGAGCGGCAGCGTGAATGCAAAACCGCTGCGCAGCCAGTAGACAAAAGAGTGATCTTCCTCCACAGGGTAGTCGCCCTCCATGGAGGAGGAAGGCGTCATCTCCGAGGAAGTGTCAACCGAGAGCTTGGCTTGGGACTTGATGAATTCTGCTCGAGCATCTTCCACAGAACTCAGTGCCTTGCTCAACTCGCGCGACAAATCGTTGGGGCTCCAAGAGCGCGCATTGATGTCCTCAAGTTGTCGCAAGTGCTGATTGAAGGAAGCGTAAATTGCATGCATCTGCTCGACGCGTGTTTGGGATTCCTCCGTCTCGCGCTGCACGACGACCAAGGCGCGGGTCAATTTGTCGAGCATGTCCGAGCGACCTTGCTCAAAGCTGTCCTGCCGTCGTTTGAGCTCTTCTAAGCGGGCTTTCTCGCGTTCGATTTCCTCCTGTTTCTGCTTGAGGCTTTCCAGCTCAGCCCTCACCTGCTGGACCTTGTCGCCGAGTTCGCCATCCTCGTCGCTGGTCAGATTAAGATAAGGGGTTTGATCTTTGGTGGAGTATTCAGCAGGCATGCGAGTGCTGGGAGCATTAGCCTGCCAGAGACAAAATTTCCAGAGTTTTTAATTCCTTATTACTGACCGCCCTGAAAAGGAAAGCGAAGACGCCCAGCTGCATCTCGGCTAAATCCAAGAGTGAAAAGCGAAGCATTGTTGCCTCCTTTCCGCAACTGGGAAAAACTCCTGAAACTTCCCTCCATCAAGATGCGATCTTTGACCTTGCCTGAGCGTCCAACGACTTGGCCCGGAGGGAGCGTGACATTGGCATACTGCGCATCGCTCACACGGGCCGCAGCGAGAGTCTTCGGATTATACAGCGAAATCCACCAGGCACCGTAGGCATCAGGCGCAGAAGACGGAGTCACACGAATGCGGAAGGCGCCAGCACTTTTCTCACCGCCGGTAAAGGGAATGGAATAAATCGCTCCCACCTCCGACCTCGAAAATAAAAAACCTGCCAAGAAACTGCGGAGGGCACGCCGGAGCTTATCGCTCGAGGAAAATTTCCCGTACACGCCGAACTCGATCGCAGCGGGGTTGTCCGGACTTCCATAAATATTCATCTCAATGTATTCATTGATGCGGAACGAAAGATAGGGAACATTTTTTAGGTAGCCATTGTCTACGAGCGTGGCAGGAATTTGCTTGAGGCTCGTGATCGCATCATTGTTGCGGATGTCATTAACCATGACTCTCCAAGGCGGCAGATCACCTTTTTTCCCAGCCTCGGTGAACTCCATGCCAGTATCCACCCCGTCGAAGATACGAACGATTTCGGACTTCGGAAACTCAGAGACTTGGTAGCGCTCTCCTAAAAAAACGGCATCGGCCGTATTTTTAATAATCACACCTGCGCGTGTTGAACCATCTTTGAAAAGAATCGAATCGGGCTCGGCATAGCCTTGGTTTTGAGCCTGTGAAAAAATAGGCGTCAAAAGGAAAAGAGAAGCCGCACACCATTTCAACGTTGATGACTGCATGTGGACAAACTATAAGCCTGCGCGAATGACACTCAATACGAATCGATCTCTCCTCGTTCTTCTTCCGATCTTGGCGCTGGCAGGTTGCGTGATGCCCCCGAAGCCCTACAAGAAGCCGCCTACAACGCCTGTCGTGAAGACTGGCCCCTTTTGGTGGGGCACCTCGACAGCCAGCTTCCAAAACGAAGATCGAGGCGAGGACCCAAGCTCCCCTTGGTTTTTCAAGACAGATTGGGATATTTTTGCAGAGGAGGGGCTCATCCCCCCACGCGGCGACGAAGCGACATTCTCATGGACTCACTTCGACAAAGACCTGAGCGCCCTCAAAAAACTTGGCGTGAACCATTATCGCTTTGGCATCGAGTGGGGACGTGTCGAGCCGAAACCCGGCGTTTTTAATGACGACGCGATCCGCCAATACGCCAACATGGCCCGCAAACTGAAGGCGGCAGGCATCGAGCCGATCGTCACGCTCTGGCATTTCACATTCCCTTCTTGGCTCTATGACTCAAAGGATAAATCCCACTCGGGCTTCCTGAATCCAGATGTCGAATCCCACTGGAAGGAATACGTGACTCGGATGGTTGGCGCACTCTCGCCGTATGTCAATGTGTGGGTCCCTCAAAACGAGCCGAATGGCGCCCTCTACATCGGGTATTTCGGAGGCCACTGGCCGCCCGGCCTCCTAGCCACTCCGGGCTCCCTGAAGAAGGCGACCAACGTCTCGGTGGCCATGTTTCGAGAAGCATCCAGCCTCATTAAAAAACAAAATCCCGAAGCTCTGGTCATCGGCATTTACTCACTGCCAAATTGGACGCGCAAATTTGGACAAGACCCGACTTATGCCGTTTACAATATGATGCAACACCAGAATTTCGACCACCTTGACCGGGTGGCCGATAGTGTGGATTTGATTGGCGTGAACTACTATTACTCTCAGGTCGCTTCAGCCCGAAGATTCCTCATGCGACCCAAAGGTGAGAGAAGTTCAGCCTACACACAAAATGGCTGGCTCATCGATCCAGAGGGCCTCCATAGCGTTCTCGTGAATGTTTTCAAGCGATACGGCAAACCAATCATCATTTCCGAAAATGGGATCGGCACCCAAAGCGAACAGAAAAAAATCCGCTACTTCCGTGAACACGTAAACCAAATGCGCCGCGCCATGGAAGACGGCGTGGACATGCGCGGTTACTTCCCTTGGACGCTCACCGACAACTACGAATGGGCCGAGGGCTATGCCGCCAATTTTGGTCTCACCAGTTTTGATAAAAAAGATATGAAACTCAAGATGGAGCCAGCCGGTCAATGGTTCCGAAATTTCATCCAAGCCAATCCCGAACCCTAATTCTTAAAATGCCAGCTCTCCTCGAATGCCACCTTCCCGGAATCAATAAACTTCGCAGCGGCAAAGTGCGCGAAGTCTTTGACCTTGGTGATACCCTCCTCGTCGTAGCCACGGACCGGATCTCCGCGTTCGATTGCATTCTTCCCACCGGGATTCCCCGCAAGGGCGAGGTCCTCACCCAGATGACCCTCTTCTGGTACGGAGTGCTCGACTTTGTACCGAATCATTTCATCACAGCCCGTTTCGAGGCTTATCCGGATGTCTTGCAACCCTTCGAGAAACAACTTCGCGGACGATCCATGATCGTGCGCAAGGCCAGTCCGCTGCCAGTCGAGTGCGTCGCCCGAGGCTACATCTCGGGTTCCGCTTGGAAGGAATATGCCGCCACGGGCAAAGCCTGCGGATTCGACCTGCCCTCCGGTCTCCTCCAATCCTCGCGCTTGCCAGAGACCCTCTTCACTCCAGCCACAAAAGCCGATACCGGCCACGATGAAAATATCACCTGGAGCCAATGCCGTACCGCCCTCGGCGATGAGCTGACTCATCAAGTGCGTGGCCTCACCATCGAACTCTACGAGCACGGATGCGTCCACGCCGCCCGAGCCGGAGTGCTCATCGCTGATACAAAATTCGAATTCGGGATCGTCGATGGAGAACTCATCCTCATTGATGAATGCCTCACACCCGATTCCTCACGCTTCTGGCCGGCGGATGCCTGGAAACCAGGCACCAATCCGCCCAGCTACGACAAGCAATTTGTGCGTGATTATCTCGAGACCTTGGATTGGGACAAGTCATCACCAGCCCCCACCCTGCCCGATGAGGTGGTTTGCAGGACCTCCGAAAAATACATCGAGGCCTACGAAAAGCTGAGCGGCCTGAAGTTGCCCGCAGCCTAAGTCCCACCGCCGATGGAAGTCCTTCAAACTCTCGCAGTCGCCCTGAGCCTCGGGACGCTGGCAGGCGTGAACCTCTATCTCACCGTACTCGTCACGGGAGCTGCTTTGCACTTCCACTGGCTCAGACTCCCATCGAGCCTCGCCGGACTAGAGATACTTGGTCACCCCGTCATCATAGGCATCGCCGCGTCTTTTTATATCATTGAATTCTGCGCTGATAAAATTCCGTGGGTCGATACGGCGTGGGATGTCGTGCATACCGTCGTCCGGCCGATCGGCGCAGCAGCTCTCGCCGTTGCCGCACTCGGCGACGCCCACCCGGCTTTCGAAGTCGTTGGCGCACTCCTCGCAGGCGGGATGGCATTTTCCTCCCATGTCGCCAAGGCGGGCACACGGTTGGCTACGAATGCCTCACCAGAGCCGATGACCAATATCGCGCTTAGCCTGGCCGAAGACGGATTGGTTCTCGGCGGCTTGGGCTTATTGGCTTGGAGCCCGCTTGTCGCTGCTGTGCTGGCGGTCGTTTTTTGCACGACGATTGTTATTTTCATGCCACGCCTCCTCCGGAATATTTTGCAAAGCTTCTACGCTCTCCTGAAACGGATCCGATCGTATTGCGCCAATGAAAAATGACACCGGGAAGAGAAAGTCGTTGCGTCACGATTCATGACACCCGGCGATTGTTAAATTTGTGTGTGTTTTTGTAAGTGCTGAGGTGG
>VFJO01000036.1 GCA_009886045.1 Verrucomicrobiota bacterium | reverse complement strand
GGGCTTCGGAGGGCAGCTTCCCGAGGAAATGAACGCGCGACAGGTCGAGTCGCTCGCCGACTTCTTTGAGCAGTCTCTGCTTCCAAGTCAGGCCATCCGGCGGGCGGTTGCCATACGAGGTGTCGTTCTCCGTGCCAGTGATGAGAACCCTCGCCTGTGGGCGCTGGGAGAGGATTTCTGGCAGGGCGCGCAGGAAGGTGTGAAATCCTCGATATGGCTCCATGTTGCGGTTCACGAAGGTCAAAATTTCGTCACCCACGCGAACCTCGGTGCCATCGGGCAAGGTCGCCTTCGCCTCGGGATGCGGGCGGATTGTTTTTGTATCGATGCCTTCGTGCTGGATCACGAGGTCGTTTTTCAAATGAAGAGGAAACAATGACGCCTGCCAGCGCGTAGGCGTCCATCGCACATCACAATCCTCCCAGGCCAGCAGCGAGGTGGCATTTTTCATCCGAACCTCAAGAAGGTTGTCGAGGTTCATGGGAAATTCCGGATCGAAGCCGATATCCGCGCCGCGCGGCCGGTAGTAGTATTCGAAATACCCCGCAATCCGCGCATCTGGAAACGCCTCGCGCAAGAAAAGCGTGTCTCCCCATCCAGTGTGCGCAGCAATGACATCCGGCTTGTAACCTTCCTTCTTCAGCGCCAGACACAACCTTAGCACCGCCTGCCCGCGCAGCGCATGCCCTTCCGTGCCCCGCAGATAATGGTGGGTTTCCTTCGCCGCGCCTCGTGGCAATTTGTAACCGAGCAACTTGGCCCCCTTCACCATGCCCGCTTGCCTCTGCACATTTTGGTACTCCCCTACCCCGAGGACATCGTCTCCTTGCGCCACCAAATGCTTGGCAACATGCAGAAACTGGCCGGGGAAATTGGGATGGATGAAAAGGTATTTCGACATGAGGCTTAGCTGACTAACAAAAAAACATTGAAACCCAGAATTCTCCCTCTAAATTGCAGAGATCGAGCAAATGCACTAGGCAAAAAAATACTTGTCAAGTTCCCCATCCAAAATGCCGATTTCTAACTAGAAAACTTTTGCAGATTTGACTTTCAGGATATGGCCTTAATAAGACCCTTCTCTACAGTTAGTGCTTTTAATGCAGCCAAGGCCACGCTTGCTGGCGATTCCGGCGCGGATACGCTCTCGTTTTCCGTCGCGACGGCCCCGATTTTTTTAGCGGATACTGACTTTTCCGGGATGAGTGCGGCAACAGTTTCTTCGGATGCGAAATGGGAATACTTGGCAGGATCGTCGGGTCAGGCCAACCAAATCACGATTGGCCTTAACGCTCAAATTGTTGGAATAGTCAGCCTCGTTGGCGGGAGTCAGGCCGATATCTTCGATGCCTCTGCCTACTCCAGCGCGGTCACCATGTCGGGCGGCAGTGGAAATGATATACTGATTGGCGGGGGAGGGAACGACCGAATCGATGGGGGCAGTGGCACCGACACGCTTTTAGGCGGCGGAGGCAACGACTACTACTTGGTTGATACTCTGAGTGACGTTGTTGAGGAGTATGCCGCATCGGGCATCGACTCGATCCAGTCCTCAGTGACTTACACGCTAAGCGGAAACGTGGAAGTGATCACGCTTTCGGGGAGCACAGGCATTCATGCTTTTGGAAATGGTCTCGACAATACACTGCTGGGGAATGGCGGTACTAACTCGTTAGATGGCCTAGAAGGCGCGGATTCCATGGTCGGGGGCGCGGGATACGATACTTATTTTGTGGACAATATCGGGGATATTGTTTTCGAAGCTTTGAGTACCGATGGGGCGGCCGACTGGGTTATTTCTTCGATCAATGACTACACACTGCCCGGAAATACAGAGCGTTTGGTTCTAGCCGGCTCGGCAATAAAAGGAACCGGCAACTCTCTTACAAACTCCCTTGTGGGAAACTCCCTGGACAATTCAATTGTTGGCGGAGATGGAGCCGATACTCTCCTTGGCAATGATGGCAACGATACCTTGGACGGAGGCTCCGGTGTTGACTCTCTCATAGGAGGTTCTGGCGATGATTTTTACCTTGTCGATACCCTCACGGATAAGATTGAAGAATCCTCAATAGCTGGCGGGTCTGATACCGTAATCGTATCTGTGAACGCCTATAATATGGCGACATACGCCAATAACGTGGAGACCGCAGTTCTGAGCGGCACCCTCGTTAGCATAACAGGAAACTCTATCGCCAACAGCCTCTTGGGAAATTCCGCTGCGAATAGTCTGAGCGGAGCAGCAGGCAATGACACGCTTGTCGGAGCCAGTGGCAACGATACTCTAAACGGCGGCACTGATGCCGACAGCATGGCTGGAGGTCTTGATAATGATTATTATTTCGTTGATTCGCTTTCCGATATTGTGACTGAGGCGGATGGGCAAGGCACCGATAGCGTTGCCGCCAGCTTGAATGGCTACACTCTATCGGATCATGTAGAAATTCTCTCACTCACCACCGGAGCTTCTTTCATCACAGCAACAGGAAATTCCCTAGCCAACACAATTATTGGAAATGTCAGCAACAACTCGCTCCTAGGAGGGGATGGAAACGACTCGATTGATGGGGGAACTGGAAATGATACGCTTCTCGGAGGTGCGGGCATGGATACCCTCAATGGTGGTGTCGGCAACGATTCGCTGATCGGGGAATCCGGCAACGATTATTACTTTATTAATAGCACTACCGACATCATTCTCGAATTTGATGGAGACGGGGTAGATACAGCCAGCGTAAGCGTAACTAGTTATAACATGGGGAGTGCGGCCAACAATGTTGAAAATGCCGTGCTCATGGGTTCCTATGTCAACCTCACCGGCAATTCGATCGCTAACAGTCTCGTTGGCAACGCGGTGGCAAACAGCCTCAACGGGGGCGCCGGCAACGACACGCTTCTCGGTAACGACGGCAACGACACCCTCAATGGTGGTACAGACTCCGATAGCATGGCAGGTGGGGCCAATGACGACTACTATTTCATCGACAATTCTGGCGACGTCATTCTCGAGGCTTCAGGCGCAGGCACCGATACAGTCAGCGTGAGCAGCGTTTCCTCCTTCATACTCGGCTTAAATCTTGAACGGCTCATCTTAGTCACGGACACCACGACAGGCACCGGTAACTCCCTCGCAAATACGCTTACGGGAAATTCGCTCGCAAACACTCTCTCCGGGCAGGATGGAGCGGACATTCTAAGCGGTGGAACTGGTGACGATTCGCTCACTGGTGGCACGGGAAACGATACGATCAACGGTGAGGTAGGTAACGACACATTGGATGGAGGCACCGGCGTTGATCGGATGCTAGGCGGGGCCGGTAACGACTATTACATCATCGACAGCGCCACAGATACCGTTGTGGAACTTTTCAATGAGGGCACGGACTCCATACTGGCCAATATCAATTCGCTCATCTTGGCTAGCAGCGTCGAAGCCCTCATACTCGGAAATGCTTCAAGCATCATCAGCGGAACAGGTAATTCTGGGGCCAACACCCTTGTTGGAAACTCCAACAACAACTCGCTCAACGGTGGGGTGGGCGCGGACACCTTGATCGGTGGTACTGGAAACGACTACTACACGATCGACTCGACCGCCGATGTGATCATTGAAATTGCGGCTGAGGGGACTGATAGCGTGATTGCAAACATAACAGGAACAACGTTATCTGCAAATGTTGAGTTCCTCATCCTCGGCGGCACAGTTGCTGCCGGCACGGGAAATTCCGCGGATAACACGCTCGTCGGAAATGCCAGCGCAAACTCACTCGTCGGCGCCGCTGGAAATGACAGCCTCTACGGTGGTTCGGGGATCGCGGCAGACACCCTCGTTGGCGGCGACGGCAACGACACCCTTGATGGATATCAGGGGATTGATAGTATGGATGGAGGTAGCGGAAACGATTACTACCTCATTGATTATCAATCTGATATTATATACGAAGCAGATTCTTCTGGTACAGATTCGGTGGTAGCAAGCACGACCGGTTATACCTTGGCTGGAAACACAGAGGTGCTGATTCTCTCAGGTACAGTGGGCTACGGCATGGGCAACTCATTGGCCAATACGTTGTTTGGAAACTCAGCCGGAAACACCCTGAATGGCGGCGAAGGGACGGACAGTCTGATCGGAGGTACTGGGCACGACACATATATTTTAAATACCATCACAGACAAAGTTTTCGAAAATGAGGCAGAGGGTACAGATCTGGTGGTGGGTTATTTTTTATACAGTGCCTACACTCTGGCCGACCAAGTTGAAAATCTTCTTCTGCAAGATGGGAGCTACGGAATCGGGAATTCCCTAAACAATTCTTTAACTGGGAATTCGTCTGTTAATACGCTAGATGGCGGTGTCGGAGCCGATAGTCTGATAGGCGCTGCTGGAGCCGATTTTTATATCGTGGATCAAGTTGGCGATATGATATTTGAATCTGGCACAGATACCGACACGGTTCTTGCGAATTACGAAAACCACGCGCTTGGCTCAAGTGTTGAAAATCTGATTCTTGGCACTGGCATCGTAGCAGGTTCGGGAAACTCGCTCGGCAATAGCCTCACGGGCAATTCACTAGCAAATAGCCTCTTCGGTGATGTTGGAAATGATACGATCACGGCTCAAGATGGGGCGGACACATTAAACGGCGGGACTGGCGACGACAGCATGGCAGGGGGACTGGGAGATGACATCTATCTCATCGACAGCCTCAGCGATACGATCGCGGAATCCCTCTCTCAGGGAACCGACTCCGTTCTCGCAAATATCAGCGGATACACTCTGGCCGCCAATGTCGAATACCTCGAACTCTCCGGCAGCTTCGTCGCGGGCACAGGCAACAGCATTTCCAACACGCTAGTCGGCAATGCCGCAGGCAACACCTTAGATGGTGGCGCGGGCATTGACTCGATGGCCGGAGGCGCGGGCAACGACACCTATTTTGTAGACAACACAGCCGATCAAGTCGGGGAGTCTTCTGGAGCCGGTACCGATACCGTGGTCGCAACAGTGACGACCTACACGCTCGCCGACAATGTCGAGGCGCTTATCCTTTCGGGAACTGTAGCAACCGGCACCGGAAATTCCATTTCTAATACGATCATAGGCAACGCCTCCAATAACACCCTCGACGGAGGTGAAGGCATCGACACCCTCATTGGAGGTTTGGGAAATGACTACTATATCATCGATAACGCCGCAGATGTACTCGTTGAAAACTCCAGCGAGGGAACCGATAGCGTGCACTCAAATATCTCCACCTACACGCTCACGGCCAATTTTGAGCACTTGATCCTCGGTACGGGGCTCACCGGCATTGGCAATTCTCTTGGCAATTCCCTGATCGGCAATGCAGACAGTAACACTCTCGACGGGCAAACCGGATCCGATACACTTGCAGGCGGCCAGGGAAACGACGACTACACGATTGATGACCTCACGGATAAAGTCATCGAGTCCACTTCGTCGGGGGATGATCGCGTCACATCCAATGTCAACGACTACGTCCTCGCTGCCAATGTCGAGGCCCTTCTCCTTGGGACATCGATTCTTAACGGCACAGGCAACAGCCTCGACAACTCGATCATCGGAAACGCACTTGCTAATTCTCTATCCGGCGCCGCTGGTAACGACACATTCACCGCCGGTGACCAAAACGATACGATCAATGGCGGCGTGGGAGACGACAGCATGGCCGGCGGCACAGGGGACGATTTGTACTATGCAGATAGTCTTCTTGATCAAATTGTTGAGGAGTCTAGCGAAGGCTCAGACAGCGTGCTGGCCAGCATCGAGAGCTATGTGCTCGCTGCAAATATCGAACTCCTAGAACTCAGTGCCGCCATTGTAAGTGGTATCGGAAACTCTACCGCGAATACGTTGCTAGGAAATACCATCGCCAATTCGCTCGACGGCGGAGACGGCAATGACACCCTCTTTGGCCTTGGCGGAAACGATACCCTCAATGGCGGCTTGGGGGATGACAGCCTCATTGGCGGCTCGGGGGATGACTTTTACATCGTGGATTCGACCCTTGACACAATCCTCGAACTCTCCGCTGGCGGAACCGATACCGTCTTGGCCAACCTTG
The DNA here is from genome assembly GCA_009886045.1 of Verrucomicrobiota bacterium. Classification (GTDB taxonomy): domain Bacteria; phylum Verrucomicrobiota; class Verrucomicrobiia; order Chthoniobacterales; family Terrimicrobiaceae; genus UBA967. The sequence continues at coordinate 10,607 of VFJO01000036.1, read as the reverse complement.
CGACCTACACGATCAGTAACCAGATTGAAAATCTCGTGCTTGGAATAGGCGGCATATCCGGCATCGGCAGCAGCGGTGCCAATAGCATCCTTGGCAATGCCTCCGGCAACTCCATTGATGGCGGCGCGGGCATCGACACCCTTACAGGCGCAGGCGGCAACGATACCTATTTCGTTTCTGATCCTGCAGATCTCGTTATTGAAGAGGGCGATGCAGGAATAGATATTGTTTATTCGAGTGTCTCCGGCTACACACTGTCAGCCGACGTCGAAGGCCTTGTATTAACTGATTCTGCGACCATAGGCTATGGAAATGTATCGGATAACACTCTCAATGGCAATACCCTCTTAGCAAACTCGCTCTTTGGTGCCGACGGCGATGACTCTCTCTTTGGTGGATCAGGAAGCGATACCCTCGACGGCGGAACTGGGGCCGACTCCCTCATCGGCGGGCTCGGAAATGACTATTTTATCGTTGATAATATCAACGATCAAGTCTCTGATGCAGGAGGTTCAGATAGTATTCTTGTAAACGTACTCGGGGGCTTCACCCTTGCCGGTGGCTCCGCCGTTGAAAATCTCATTCTCGGTACGGGCGACCAGATCACAGGCAACGTCTCGAATAACTCCATTTTGGGAAATGCCAGCACCAACACGCTCGATGGAGGAGGCGGCACCGACACTCTCATCGGAGGCAATGGAAACGATATTTACTTCATCGACAGCATTGACGATTTCATTATCGAAGATTTAAATGGCGGGACTGACACGGTTTTTGTCAGTTTCAGTGGGTACACTCTTGGAGCCAATATTGAAAACCTTGCCCTCTCTGACTCGGCCGCAAATGCCAGCCTCATCGGAGGAGCAGGCAACAACAGTCTTGTAGGCAACTCGTTTGAAAACACCATCGACGGTGGTCTCGGGTCCGATACTATGGTAGGTGGCACCGGCAACGATTACTACGTTGTAGATAATCTTGGAGACCGAATCGTTGAAGTCAGCGGAGCCGGGACGGACTCTGTAGTCTCAAACGTGATCTCCTTCACTCTCTCATCGGATATTGAGGTTCTGATCCTTGGAAATTACGCTGTAACTGGAGTTGGCAGTAGCTTGGAGAATACACTCATCGGAAACTCGAAAGCGAATTCCTTAAATGGAGGAGACGGGATCGATTCCCTCTTCAGTGGGGGAGGAAACGACACGCTCAACGGCGGTGCTGGCATAGACATAATGGTTGGAGGATCCGGCAATGATTATTTTGTCGTGGATAATGCTTCCGATAGCATCGTGAGCGGCGGTGGCACGGATGGAATTATAGTTCAATATAATAACTACACGCTTGGGGGAGGAGGGTGGAACGTCCTCGTTTTGGATGGGGCCACGGCACTCCAAGGCTATGGTAGCTCAGGCAATGATACCATCACCGGTAGTATCTATAATAATACGCTGAATGGCAATGGAGGCGATGATCGCTTACTAGGCCTGACTGGACACGATTATTATATTATTGATAGCGAGGGAGATGTCGTCATCGAAGCTGCTTCTGAAGGCACCGATAGCGTAGAGTCAAGACTGAGCAGCTACACGCTCGTCGGAAATGTGGAGCGTCTCATCTTGGGTTCTGGCGCACTGGACGGCATCGGAAATTCCCTTGCTAACATTCTCATCGGTAACGCGAATAACAATTCCTTAACCGGCGCTGCTGGCATAGATTCGCTTACGGGCGGCGATGGCAGTGACACCCTGCTCGGCGCCCTTGCAACATCCACAGGAGGCCGTGGCGAGATAGATACTCTCACCGGCGGTTCAGGAAACGATGTCTTTGTGCTTGGATCTGCCTCTGCCTGCCTCTACGACGATGGAATCAGCACTAACCTCGGAACGGCAGATTATGCTTATATTACCGACTTCGTCGTTGGCACCGATAAACTGCAGCTGCTGGGATCCGACGCAAATTATCGCCTAGGCTCACACACTGTAACCGGTCTCACAGCCTACCAAGGTCTTTTCCGAGAACTCGGAACAACGGATGAATTGGTTGCCATCCTTCAAAATTCCCCGCTCACTACCTTAGATAGCACCACAGTAAATTGGGTTTGAAAAATATTTCTTAAGTTTCTAATAAATCTGCCGATTATAAAATTATGGGAATGGCATTATCAGGTTTGGCTTCAGGATTCGACTGGAAGTCCATCGTTGATCAACTAATCGAGGTAAGTAGGGCTCCGCAAAATCGCATGCGGACCGAAAAAAACACAAACGCCTCCAAGTCAAACGCTGTTAATGATATCAAAGGGCTTGTTTCTTCCTTGAAAACCAGCATCACCTCGCTCGCGTCGGAAGAATCCCTCAACAAAAAAAGTGGCACGTTTAAGGATACTTCAACGAATTGGACGGCCATTGCAGCCAAGGATACTCCAACTGGCGAATATAAGTTTAACCTCACAAGCGAGGCTACGGCCTCCAAGTTGACAGGAACAGCTGGTTTGGTGCTGCCTCTGGACTCCAACTCTTTGATTTCCGACCTTTCCGTTGGGCGCACCATCAAAGCCGGCGAATTCACCGTAAATGGTCATAAAATCACTGTAGCCACGACTGATACGTTGGACTCAGTTTTAGCCCAGATGACCGCAATTGGAGTCTCGGCCCATATCAATGCGTCTGACCAGGTCGAACTCAGTTCCGGTGCTCCCATTTCTCTCGGGGCTCCTAATGATTCAAGTAACTTTCTGCAGGCCATGCGTCTCTCTGGCTCTGGCACTCTCAATGGCTCGGACTATCTCGTTACAAGTTTAGCATCAAGTCTTTCTGCTCCAAAATTAAACGTCTCCCTGAACTCATCAGGGCTTTCCGGATTGACTCCCGTTGCGGATGGAATTACAGAAACCCTTAAAATCAATGGGGAAGCGATCGATTACAGCAGTACTGATACTCTGCAGGATATCATTGATCGCATTAATGAGTCAGATGCTGGAGTCACAGCTATTTACGATCTTTCCCTAGGCAAATTTTCTGTAACCAACAAAACCACTGGAAATGTTGGCATTTCCGTTCAAGACACCGGAACCGGAACACTGGGCGCGGCTATGGGAATTGTTGGCCAGACAACCGTTCTTGGCAGTGATGCGACTTTCACCATCAATGGCGGAGGCACGCTCACAAGCCGTACCAATGTCCTTGATGAATCTGTTCACGGCATTGAGGGGCTCAGCGTTACGGCGAACTCCATTGGCGAGCAGACTCTAACGGTTGCCGGTGACTACACAAGTGCTAAGGAATCTCTAAACGACTTCGTTACGAAATACAATGCTGTTCAGAATGCCATCGAGAAATACACCAAAATCACAGTCAGCGGGGGCAAGGTGAGTTCTGCGATTCTGTCCGGCAACCGAGATTTGTCTACACTCTCTAGGTCGCTTCGGACAATGCTTTATACGGCAGGTTCGGGTATCACCGGCAGCGTTCAGCGTTTATCCGACTTGGGAATTAATTTTGCAGGTATCGAACCAACTATTTCCTTAACAAGCTCCAGCACGTTAGAGTCAAAACTCACAACGGCAACAGACGACGTTCTGGAATATTTTTCGACCTCTTCAACCGGTCTCATTGATCGCTTGGATTCCTTACTCGATTCGTATGTTTCGGATTCAGGAACCTCTTCAGGGGGATTGCAGACACAGCTCGACAGCATCACAAAGCAAAACAAATCCCTCGACAAACAAATCGAGGACGTGGAGCGCCGCCTCGCGTCCCAGAGATCCCTGTTGGAAAGTTCCTTCATCGCGATGGAAAGAGCCCAATCCTCTTTCCAGCAGCAGTCATCCTACCTCTCAAAAACTTTTGGCAGCAAATAAAAACCTCTTAATTTTTGTGAATAACGTCCGATATTAGAATAAATTCCAAGCTTTCCAATTTAATCAACCCATCAGAAATAAAGGAAAAAAATAAAATGAACAACGTACAACCTATTGCGCTACAAACCTCTCCGGTTTGGCCAGAGGTTAACGCGGCGACTGCCAAAAGCACTATGTCCGCGCCTCAGGTCGGAGCGGCAGATATTCCCATCCGCGATTCCGTCATCGCCACTGGCAAGACTGAGTTACCATTCAAGAGAACACTAGAAGACACAGTTGATGCCTCTCACCGCGATCAAGTTCGTGAATGGGTAGGTTCTCAATTAGAGGTCCGACCCGGTGAAGTAAAAAAAGGACTTGAATGGAACACCGATCCGGAGTATCCAGACCTTAACGTGTTAAACGGAATTGCATCGATGTTTGTCAAATCCGCTTTTACGGACGGAACCATATCCTAATTTGAATACAAAAAACCCGCTCCACATTTATCGCAAGACCGCCGCGAATACTGCATCGCCTGGCGAATTGGTCTTGATGCTATTTGATGGTGCTCTGCGCTTCATGACAGCTGCAGAGTTGGGTTTTAATGAAGAAAACTTTGCACGCCAAAACGAGCTAATTCACAATAATATTCAACGGGCTCAAGCAATCATCACCGAATTGCAAGCCACGCTAAACATGGAAAAAGGCGGGGAATTTTCTGAAAATCTCTATCGCCTTTATGATTTCATGCAGGATCATCTCAACCAAGCGAACCGCGAGAAGAGTAAGGAAAAAATCAAGACCGTTGCTACGTTCATGCAGGATATCCGAGACGCATGGGCTCAGATGCTGCTTCAGGGCGCCGCAGACCAAGCTCCACTCGCTGGCACCTCCGCTCTTGGCCTAGGTGCCAAATGCTGATCCGCAAACCGGAATTGGTTTTATCTTACGTTCTGCCCCCTCGTTTCGAGCATTTGCTCACGCTGTATGAAAAAAATCTCCTTTTGGAGGTTTTTTTTATTGAGAGAAAAGATATTCCAAGTCTCCTAGAGTTGTTGCCCGCCCAAGGCGACTTGATCACTGCGATCACTGACATTCTTGCAGAGCTTCGTCTTCCGCCTTTGGAGTCAGATCACTTGCAAAGACGTTTAGAAGCAGCGGATGCACTTCGCGAAAAAAACAAAGTCTTATTAGATGAGGCCATGCAAGAGGTCAGCGCAGAATTGGAACAAATGAATGGTGCCCGGCAAAGAATCCGCCAAGTGCGGCAACTTTCAAAGTCCATGTATCAAGAACCAAGCGCTACGCCGCGCTTGCAGAACTGGGCCTAATAACGCAAAGCTAAAGTGATGCGCAGAATATTCGTGGCACGTGCTTATTTTCAATTGGTGTCTGCATAAAAAATGCGGACCTAGCCCAGATCCTCTCCCATGGTTCCTGATCATCTTACTATTTCTAAACATGTTCTCACGGAAGTCAGTCTGAACGTCCTGTCTAGAAAGTCTGCTTTTGGATTTAATGTGTGGAGCATGGCCCAATCCTATTTAAAGTTGCCCTGTTCTTTCCACTGGAAATGTCTCCCGATGAATTTTTTTAATTCCATCCACAATCCGGTTTCCCTGTGAACCATTCCAACATACGGGTCGGGATTACGTTTGGCGATTTGGCAGGAATTGGTCCGGAAATTGTCCAAGCTGCCGTGGCAGCGATGCCACTTCTCCCAGACTGTGCTATTGAGCTGATTGGTTGCTTCGAAGGGCATGTGGCCGGTAAGCCAACGGACGACTCGGCCCGCGCGGCGATCGAGGCGATCGAGGTGGCGGCAAGTCGTTTGGTGTCTGGTGAAATCCAGGCCGTGGTGACGGGCCCGGTCTGCAAACACGCGTTGCATCGAATCGGCTTTGAATTTCCAGGCCAAACAGAATTCTTTGCCGCGCGTGCCGGTGAAGAAAATTTTGCGATGTGCCTGACCGGCGGATCCCTCACCGTGGCTCTTGTGACGGCACATGTGCCACTTTCACGAGTCGCTTTGCTGCTGCGTGCTGAGGAAATCGTGCGTGTCGGTCGCTTGTTGCGTGATTTTTTGATTCTCAAAGGAGTAAAAAATCCCCGCATTGCCGTGGCCGGCCTCAATCCTCATGCGGGTGAGCAGGGCGACATGGGACGGGAAGAAATCGAACTTATTGCGCCAGCAGTCGCCCAACTCGCGGCACTCGGGGATTTCGATGGCCCATTGCCTCCCGATACGGTGTTCCATCGCGCGGTTCAGGGCGATTTCGATGCGGTGCTCTGCATGTATCACGACCAAGGATTGATCCCACTCAAGCTCCATGCTTTTCACGAGGGCGTGAATGTCACTCTTGGGCTGCCTTTCATCCGAACCAGTCCCGATCATGGAACGGCTTTTGATATTGCAGGGCGTGGGATCGCTCGCTCAGAGAGCATGCAACATGCCATCCGGCTGGCCATCGACCTAGCGAGGGCTCGCGGCTACTAGGCCAAATATCTGACAAGCCGCTGGATTTCGTTGGGAAAATCCTCACGGTCTTCGGCAACGGCGCGATCAATAAAGAGGACACCCCGCGTGTGATCCAATTCGTGTTGAATGGCTCTAGCGAGCAGACCATCGGCTTCAAATTCCAGCATGGATCCATCGATAGTGAGGGATTTCACTCGGACGGAAAGTTGGCGGCAAACATTCGCCGAGAGTTCAGGAAAACTCAGGCAACCTTCGCTCTCGGTGTGGACTCTTCCAAACACCTCTACCTCGGCGTTGAGTAAAACCAGAGGCATCAGAGATTCAAAATCCACCGGCTTACCTGCAACTCGCATGGCACTGGGACGCTTTTTAAGCTGTGGCACGTCGAGCACAAATATTTGGAGGGGCATACCTATCTGTTGCGCAGCGAGTCCCAAGCCATCGGCGTTTCGCATGGTTTCAATCATGTCACCCACAAGTTGGCGGAGGGATTCGTCGATATGGTTGATTCGAGCTCCAGGCGTACGGAGCGCGGGGTGGTCAAATGTGGTGATGTCGAGGATCATTGGGAAGATTCAGGCTGGGTAAATGCTGGCACGTCTTGCAAGCCAGCGGCTTTTAGCGAATCGAGGATTTTTACCACCACTCCAAATGGAGCCTCGCGATCCGCCTGCATGGCGATTCCCCGGTTGGGTTGAGACTCACGGAGTTTTTTTAATGAGGAAGTCAGGCTCTCAAGCGTAACAGGTTTTTCATCAAGAGTGATTTCCTTTTCCGATTTCACTCGGAGGATTGCCGGCTCCTTCAAGGCAGCAGCTGTGACCTCTGCGGATTTCGAATCCGGAAGGTTGATTTGGAGTTGCGGTTCGGGTTTGCGAAAAGTAGCCGTGACGATGAAAAAAATGAGCAAGACCGCCAAGATATCGATGAGCGAGACGATGTTGATGAATGGAGTCCGGCGCTTGCGGGTATAAAATTGCATTTTGCGTCGGTGCTAGGAATGCGGTTGGTAAAGCTTGGCAAGCAGGCTCGCTGCAACAGATTCCATCTCAACCGCGAGGAGTTCGATCCGACGCTGGAAGTAGCTGTGCGCGATCACGCTTGGCACGGCCACGCCCAAGCCGACCATGGTGGTGCTGAGCGCTTCGGAAATGCCACGCGCGACCAGTACAGGATCGCCATTGCCCCCCAGCGTTGCAAAAACACTGATGAGCCCCGACAGGGTTCCAAGTAGTCCGAGAAGGGGGCCCGTGCCAGTTGCAATTTCAAGGATAATGAGGCCTTTTTCCATGCGGACAAGCTCGTGTCTGGCGCAGGTCTGGACTGCTTCCAGATTCTCGGACTTGGACCAACTCAAGTGGGAAATAAGCGTGGAAAGAATGAGCGAGAGGGACGAGGGGTGTTCTAGCATTTCTCCTTGGAGGGCTGCCAAGGTATGCCCGGGACGCAAGGCATCCACAGCCTCCACAATCTGCTTCGGAATGATGACCCCTTCGCGCAGACGCCAGGCACGAAGCAAAATCGCGGTGAGCGTGGAAATCGAGAGAAGTACCAAAAGCGCCATGAAGGGGCCGCCATTTCTTAAAAATTCAATAATCGCCGAAAGAGTCGTAGGAGATGTCATCAGTGGCCCATGATTGTAAACGAGAAATCGATTTCGAGGCGACCGTTTTCGACCAATTTGGCGACTTCCGGTGGCATCGGGGGGATGATGGCATTAACCACAGAGGAAAGACTCACCGAAGCGAAGCTTTCGTTCGAAGTGTTTGAGAGTACCTGAGGCGATTTAATTTTCCCCTCCTGCGTGACCGTGAAGCGGATTTCCACCGTCCCAATATTCAGAAGGCCCATCTGCGAGTTCACATAATAATACCACCTCGAACCGATGGCATCAGAGACTTGCTTTTTGTAGCGCCCAAGCGGCGTAGCATTGGCCTCCAAAGCAGCTTTGCCACGATTTGAGACATTGCCGCGCAAGCGTGTCACACGGGCCTCGGGTTGGAATCCCGGCTTCGAGTCGGCAGCCGGCTGGTCGGTTTTTTTGGTTTTTTGGACAGGTGAGGCTTTGGGCTTCGGTGCTTCGAGGAGAGCCAGGTCGGAATCGAAACGAATGGCCGGGGTTGGCTCCGGGGTCACTGCTGGCTTTTCATCCGCTTTGGGTGGGGAGGGAGATTGGGTCTGGGTCTTACCCGCCACGTAGCGGGTATCTCGGAGGTCCAAACCCTCGTCCTCTCGGCCTTCGAGCGATGGCAGTGCTTCTTGCCCAGAGGGGGCACTTGTGCTGGCTGCAATCGAATCGTTATTGGACTCAAAGGCCGTATCTTTGTTCGGTTTTTGCTCAAGTTTTTCTCGGGCTGGAGTGCTGACAAATCGAGTTGCCGGTTTGGCTTGGGAAGGCATTTCCAAGATGGTGAGCTGTGGGGGAGCATCATTCGCGATCGGCTTTTCCTTTGGAATGGACGCGCTTTTCAAAATGAGAAAAGCCACCGCGATCAGAAAAAATACATGGATCAAAAGGGAGGCAAAAATCGCCGCCGCATTCTCCCAGCGCGCCGAATTTTTTCTTAATCCCAAAGAATTCATCCCTGCAGGATAATCTTGGCTAGGAGTTCAGGCAATTCCATGTCTTGACCCTTCAAGAAGGGGCGTGACATCATGGAGGAGCAGCCAAAAAATACTTCTATCGTGGACATCAAAGAAATTCGCACACTCATCGACCTCATGAAAAAAAACGGCGTTGCCGTTTTTAAAATGGAGCGGGAAGGATTCAAAATCACGCTCAAGTCCGCCGGAGCTGTTGGCCCCGCTCAGTACGTGACAAGCCAGCCGGTTTTTTCGGTCAGCGAGCCATCGCTCGCACCATCCCACAGCGTCGAACCACCCTCGACTGTGCCTGCCGCCCCAACAGGGATTGAAATCAAATCCCCGATGGTCGGGACATTTTACTCTTCTCCATCGCCCGAAGCTCCCGCATTCCTCACGGTCGGGCAGGAGGTAACTCCCGATACCGTGATTTGCATCATCGAAGCGATGAAGGTCATGAATGAAGTCAAAGCTGAAGTCTCAGGCATCGTTACGGAAATCTGCGCCGAAAATGGCAAGCCCGTTCAATTCGGTCAGACGCTCTTGCGCCTCAAGTAACCCCGACGGCCACTCCTCCATGTTCAAGAAAATCCTGATCGCCAACCGTGGCGAAATAGCCCTTCGTATCATTCGCGCCTGCAAGGAGCTCGGCATCCAGTCGGTTGCCATTTACTCCGAGCCCGATATCGACAGCTTGCACGTGCAACTCGCCGATGAGGCAATTTGCATCGGGCCAGCCACCAGCTTAGAAAGTTATCTCAAAATCGATCGCATCATCAGCGCTGCCGAGATTTCTGATGCAGACGCGATTCACCCAGGCTACGGATTCCTCGCAGAAAACGCGCACTTCGCAGAGGTCTGCACCAGCTGCAATATCAAGTTCATCGGGCCCACACCGCAGGCAATCCGCCTCATGGGCGATAAAAATTCAGCCCGCGATTGCGCTCGTAAAGCTGGGGTCCCCATTTCGCCTGGCAGTGATGGGACGATTGATACCGAAACCGAGGCCCTCCGTATCGCTCGCAAAATCGGGTTTCCTGTAATGATCAAAGCCGTCGCCGGTGGCGGTGGACGCGGCATGCGCATCGCCAGCAATGAAGGCAGCCTAGTCCAAGGCTACCACGCCGCCCGTATGGAGGCTGAGAAGGCATTTGGAAATGGGGCTGTTTACATTGAGAAATTTATTGTCAATCCGCACCACATCGAATTTCAGATCTTCGGCGACGAGCATGGACGCGTCGTGCATCTCGGTGAGCGAGACTGCTCGCTTCAGCGTCGCAACCAAAAAATCGTGGAAGAATGCCCCTCACCACTCATGTCGCCCGAGCTTCGCAAAAAAATGGGCGAAGCATCAATTGGTCTCTGTGAGAGCGTCGGCTACACAAATGCCGGCACCATCGAATATCTCGTGGACGATGCCGGAAATTTCTACTTCATGGAAATGAACACCCGCATCCAGGTCGAGCACCCGATCACCGAGGAGGTTTATGGATGCGACCTCGTGAAGCAGCAAATTCAAGTCGCCGCCGGCGAACACCTCAGCAGCTACGTCATTGAAGCCCGCCCACGCGGCCATGCCATCGAATGCCGGATCAATGCAGAGGATCCAGAAAAAAATTTCCAACCCTGCCCGGGCAATATCGGGCTCTACTATGCCCCCGGTGGACGCGGCATCCGCATCGATTCCCACGCCTACGCAGGGTATCCGAT
>VFJO01000003.1 GCA_009886045.1 Verrucomicrobiota bacterium | reverse complement strand
GGTTCTGTGGTGTAGGGTTGGAACGGCTTCTCCGCTACGTTTGCTTGAAGAGCGGTGGAAATGGCGGCGGAGAAAATGAATCCGGCCAGTGCGAGGGTGGTTGTTTTTTTCATCATTTGGGAAATTGTCATTTTAATTGGGGGTCAGTGTTGAATGGCGCTAAGTTAAGAGCCTTTTGGGGTGTTTTTGGGGCTTGATTTTTTTCGGGTTCCGGGAGCGGATTTGAGAAGGATTTCTTGGCTAATGGAACGCATTTCATTGAGGATGGACTCGGCCTTCCTGTTGGCGGCAATAGCTTCTTTGAAGAGGTCGGCTTGCTCCGCAGAGAGCGACAAGGTAACGGTTTTCGCTTTGACCTTTGTTGTCCACCTCCAGTTGCCTGGGTGATTGGGTGTCACACTTCCATGAGTTATCCACGACAGAGTGGATAGTTCTTTTTGCAGTTCAAGGAAGCGATTTTGCAGCTTTTGCCCTTCTTCTGTTTGCAGAACATGTTGATTCATAATATAATCATGTTGACTTTGAGTGACCGTATTTATACGTTCTATTGCATGGGCAATGCAACTCCTTTCTTCAAATGTTTCGGTCCTCTTCTTTTTGGAAGACCTCCAGCTTCAGAGGCAGCAGCGGCTTTTGCCAAGTTCTCGCAAGCTAGTTCCTTTTCCCATCTCCGCAAGGTTTTTGGCTCCTATGTTCCAAATAAGCTACTTTCTCAGAACATATTTGAAACTAAAGCTCGCCGTCGCATTTTTTCCTTGGATGTCATTTTCTGGAGTTTTCTCCATCAAATTCAAACCCCCGATGGCTCCTGTCGCGAAGCGGTTCGCTCCGTCTCAGCTTTCCTGACTCGCAAATCGGCAAGCGGAAAAAACCCTTCGATCAGCCAAGCCACCAGCGCCTATTGCCAGGCCCGCAATAAACTCCCCCTCGACATGCTGGATCAAATCAACACTCATCTCGTTGATCGAATGCAACGGCATATCCCAGAGGGGAATCTCTGGCATGGGCGGCAAGTCAGACTCGTTGATGGAAGCGGCTTTTCGATGCCCGATACGGCACTCAACCAAGCAAAATGGCCTCAAAGCAAATTACAGACTCCTGGGTGCGGGTTCCCGTCCATGAATATGGTTGGGATTTTCTGTCTGGTTACAGGTGCCCTTATCAAAGCCGCTTACGGAGATCGTCATATCCACGAAAGCAAACTTTTTCAATCTCTCTGGCCCCATCTGGAAAAAGGCGCTCTCGTCTTGGCCGATCGAGGATTTTGCTCCTTCGGTTCCTTTGCATCGTTGAAGGCCCATGGAGTGGACTCTCTGATGCGTTTGCCAGTCAAAGGGGTCGGTCCCGCGTATTGACGCATTTTATAGCCGAGTTTCTGAGTTGCCATACTTGTCTTGCTCTGAGGTTCTGATGCCGACGAGGACGTCGGCGTTCCGAGCAGGAACTTTTCTCCGTGTCTTTGTGTCTCCGTGAGAGGCTCTCCCCAAGGCGCAAAAAAGGGTCCTACATATTAACATATTTTTAGCTCAGAGACCCGCCATCAGATGAAACCTCAGCAGTCCTCCATTTAAAAACTCTCCCTTCCGACAGCACTAACTACCGCCTTGCATGAAATAGGGAAACTAGGTGTCGGTAGTCAAATCTTGACAGTTTATGCGAACTTTGCATCCTGGAGAGCCTTGGCAAGGGGCCTGCGACGGTATACCGGCAGACGGGAGGAGACGTCCATGAATGAAATCCGGCCAGAATCCGGCCAAATCCGGACAGAGGGGCAATAAAACGCAATGATCTCGGAATAAAAACTGGAAAACTGCAAAAATATAGATATCGTTGCATTTCCTTAAACTTTAAAACCCGTGATTATTGATTTTTCTGTAAAAAACCATCGTTCATTCCGTGACGAGCAGCGACTGAGCTTTGTGGCCAGCAATTATGTAAAAGAGTTGCCAGGTCATCTGATCGATCCTGCCTTGCCGGGATTGGATGGGCTGAAGCTCCTGAAGGGTCTGGCGCTGTATGGGCCGAATGCGGCAGGGAAGTCGAATGTGCTGAATGCTCTGCATTTTCTGGCCGTGTTTGTGGAAAAATCCGCGACGGATTTTGACGAGGGCGATCCGACGGGTGTGGAGCCTTTTGCTTTGAGCGAAGACGCGGAGGCGACTCCGAGCGAGTTTGCGCTGCGGTTCGTGGTTAATGGTGTTCGCTACCATTTTGCGTTGGTCCTGGATCGGCACCGTGTGCTCTACGAGTCGCTCTCGGCTTTTCCAAAAGGCAAGGAGCGTGTCTGGTATGAGCGCACATGGGATGAGGATGACGGGGCCTACACTTGGGAGCCCGAGCGGCCCACCGATTTTCGCCGGGATTCAAAACTGGAGGGCTACACGCGGCAGAATGCGTTGTTCCTCTCGACAGCGGCGAAGTGGAACAACGAGCAACTGGCGCCGATTTACCGGTGGTTCAAATTCCAATTGCGATTTTTGAGGGTGAATGCGGATTTCCCCGCTCTACCGCCAAGCATCACGGCAGAGTCCTTGCGAAAAGGCCCGAACGAGCGCAACGCGGTGGTGCGCCTGCTGCGCCACGCGGACATGGGCATCCTCT
>VFJO01000242.1 GCA_009886045.1 Verrucomicrobiota bacterium | reverse complement strand
TCAAGCGCCAGGCGCTGCACCGAGTGCTCTCTGCAAGAGACATTCGCGGTCTGCTCGTCGGTCCACTCCGAAACTCTTTCGACCACATCGATCTCGATTGGTCAACCTACTCAGCCGTGCGCCTTGGCTACAGTATGCAGGATACCACACTCCACACCGTGATGAACTCTCAATACCGGACTGCCTTTCAGGCTGTGGAAAATATGACCCGCCTTGGCTACCGGCGTATCGGTTATATCACGCAGAAAACCTTTGAAAAAAGGACTGGCGGGCATTTTCTGGGCGGCTACCTCGGTGCGGTTCATGAGTTCGGAATCGAAGAGGTGCCGATCATGAAGATGGACTCCAACGTGCACGAGATGGAGGATGTGCGCTCCTGGTTGAGCGCGCAAAAGCCAGATGCGGTCGTCGCCGCCGATCACATGATCCCGTTTTTTGAAAGCTGGGGATACTCGGTGCCGGGGGGCCTCGGCGTGGCAACTCTCTCGGCTGTGGAACAACCAAGCCGGGTGAGCGGCATGAATCAGAACCCATCTGGGGTCGGTCAAGCAGCTGTGAATCTTGTGGTCTCCCTGCTGGAACGGCAAGAAGTAGGTGTTCCCGCCACGCCGATGCACGTCTTGATCGACGGGTGGTGGATTCCGGGAAAGACCTTGAAGAAGGTAGCTCGCCGATCCTGATTAAAAGCCGTTAAAATGAGAAAATAAAACTGTTGTTGCTTGGCTTGGAGCGGAGGGATAAGTTAGAAGCTTCATGAAAATTCCACTCCTCATTACTGCCACAGCCCTCTTGGGCTTAGTTCCCCACTGTCTCGCGAACAACTTGGTCGCAAATCCCGGCTTTGAAAAACTTAAATCCGATTGGAAAACTTTCGAACCCGAGGAAGAGATGATGGAGTGGGGGATCGACGACTCCGACCCACACTCCGGCGGCGCGTCGGCGATCATACAATCCACTTCTCCCGCCCGCCGGGCACTGATCCACGAGAGCGCGTTTGGCGTCTATGCTGGCAAAAGATACCGCATTGAAGCATGGGTGAAGTTTTCCCCCAACTCCACGGTGGCACCCGGTCTGCCAGGATTCTACATGAGCACTACATTTTCAGACTCCTCCTGGGAGTCTCTTTCCAAAAATCCACCCTACAATCGCATATTCTTCGGGTTGCCGAATGGCGTGGTGGATTGGGAGGGTCGCAAATTGCTTCAACCGGAGAAATTGCCTGAGCAATGGACGCAGATCTCGGCCGTCGTTGAGGCACCGCCAGATTCAAAACGGATGCAATTGGCTCTGACCGTTCACGGCTTCGAGGGAGATCTCTTCTTGGATGATATCTCGGTTGAAAAGGTGGATGAGTCCACGCCGGTGACCGAGTCGCTGAGGTAAGAGGCTGCCTGCACGCAAGCCTCTGTCATAGCGCTGTTGCCACCAGAGTTTGCTTCGAGTCACACCTCAGCTCAAAAGTCAATCCATGAAAAACAATTTTTCCATCCCACAGCCGCTTCCGCGCATCGCGCGCTTCGAGGAGCTTGGCTTTGGCCTCTTCCTCCATTTTGGCCTCTACTCCCTGCTGGGAAAAGGGGAGTGGATTCAGGATTTCGAAAAAATCCCCGTTCAGGAGTATGAGCGCCTGGCGGAGCGGTTCACTGTCGAGAAGTTTGATGCCCGTGCGATGGCCCTCCTCTGCCGGGATGCAGGGATGCGCTATGCCTGCCTGACTACCCGTCACCACGATGGATTCTCGCTCTACGACACCCGGGGGCTCAGTGCGTTCGACGCTCCCCGTTCCGCTGCCGGGCGCGATTTGGTGGCGGAGTTTGTCGAGGGCTGTCGGGCGGAGGGCATCGTGCCGTTCCTTTATCACACAACCCTCGACTGGCGCTGGGACAGCAAGCATTGCAGCGAGGAGCGATTCGCCGAGTATCTTGATTACTTGAACGCCTCCGTGGAAATCCTCTGCACACAGTATGGAGAGATCGGAGGGTTGTGGTTCGATGGGAATTGGTCGCGTCCTGGGGCGGACTGGAAAGAAGACCGTCTCTACGCCACGATCCGCAAGCACCAACCGGAAGCCATCATTATCAACAATACCGGCTTGGACGCACGCGGCGCGCTGGGACATCCGGAACTCGACTGCCTGACCTTTGAGCAGGGGCTGCCAGGCGCACCCGATCGCAGCGGTTGGCCCAAGTATCTGGCCGGAGAAAGTTGTGAAACGTTGAACGCCCACTGGGGTGTCGGTGCGAGGGACTTCCTTTTCAAAAGCCCAGCCACCGTCATCGAGCGCCTCTGCGCCTGCCGGAAGGTGGGTGCCAACTACCTGATCAATGTCGGGCCCCAGGCCGACGGATCCCTTGGCGGCTACGAGGTCGAGTTGCTGAAAACGGTCGGACGCTGGATTCACGAGGTGGGAGGTTCCATCTACGCGGGCAAGCCCGTTCCCGCACAATGTGGAGGCCAAGATTTTTTATTGGAAGCCGAGGGGCGGCTCTACTACTTTGCCCACGCTCTTAATGTGCAGGGCGACAAGCATGTGGTGCCAGGAGGCGGCAATGGCCCGCGCTCCATCTCCGGCCTGAACCGCAAGCTGGCCGGAGCACGCTGGCTGGACAATGACGCCAAAATCCCGTTCATCGAAAACCACGATGGATCGGTAACTGTCCTCGATTGCCATGGCTATGATTACGGCACGAATCTGGTTGTGCGCGTCGCCGAATTGTCCGTGGCCGTGTGAGGGCCGGAAACACAAAATAAATCCTGCCGTCCAAGGAAATTTGATTCAGCCAAAACCATGGGCTGCCTCGCAGCCTTCAGCGCTTCATCGGAGTGATGGCTGTCCACCAGGCCGCGCCACAACGTGGATCCCGATGCTTTGCTGCTGACCGGTGAGTGATTCGTCAGGAGCAACTGGCATCTCAAACTGAGAATTTGCAAAGATAAAAATTGTTCAACAAAGCCATGAGGAAAGGTAAGAAGCCAATGAAACCAACAAGAAGATGAAAGTTTCAAATTTCTGCGAAAACGAGAGCTACCCGAGTGGGGTGGAAGACCGCGCTGACACTCTCGCTGCGCTGGAGAGATTGGCGGGGCCTGTGCTGGGGGCTTTGGCGGAGGACAAACTTATTGCAACCCTGCCGGTGCGGGATTGGGAGCGGGAACGCATCCCTTTCACCTATCTCGAAGCCTATGCCCGAACACTTTCCGGTGTTGCCCCATGGTTGGAACTGGGGCCAGATGCATCGCCAGAGGGTGAAAAACGGGCGTCCATGCTCGCCCTCGCGATTCGCGCCACGCACCATGTTTTCGATCCGTCTGCGGCAGATTACCAGGATTTCGACCATGGCCACCAGCCCCTCGTGGAGGCAGCCTATATCGGCCTCGCCTTCCTGCGTGCTCCGAAACACTTGTGGGGCGGGCTTTCCGATGAGGACCGCACACGGATCATTGCGCGGTGGAAGGCTTGCCGGAAGTTTGAAACGGGCAATAACAATTGGCTGTTTTTCTCCGCGATGTTGGAGGCCGCCCTCTGGAAATTCGCGGGCGAATGCAATCGCGCTCCGATAGAAACCGCGATTCACAAATTCATGGAATGGTATGTCGGCGACGGTTGCTACGGCGACGGCCCGGATTTCCAGTGGGACTACTACAACAGCTATGTCATCCACCCCATGATGCTTGAGATTCTGAAAGTGTGCCGGGAAAAGAACGACCCTTTGGCAGAGTTTTACGAGGAGGAACTGAAGCGCGCGCAACGCTATGGTGTCGTGCTGGAGCGCTTGATCTCCCCGGAAGGTACCTTTCCCGTCATCGGGCGTTCCGCCTGTTACCGCTACGGAGCCATGCAGCTTCTCGAGCAGTTGTTTCTCACCGGAGATGCGCCTGCAAGTCTTGCCCCGGGGCCGACGCGGTCTGCGCTGACTGCCGTGATCCGGCGCATGACGGATGCTCCCGGCACCTTTGACGCAGAGGGCTGGTTGCAAATCGGGGCGGTGGGACACCAACCGCAAATTCGCGAATATTACAACTCCACCGGCGCGCTTTACCTCACCGTTAATGGACTCATCCACCTCGGACTTCCACCAGATCACGACTTCTGGAAAGCACCTGGCGGGCCGTGGACGCAGCGGCGCATCTGGCTGGGCGACCCGAGTGCAGCCGCCGACCACGCCTTGGAGGCCGATTGGATCGAGACCCAAGTGTGGATCGACCCTTGCACCTCGCGCACCTAACCGGCGCTGCCGTTCTGTAACGGCTGTCTCAAAATCAACAAAATCAATCCACAAAACCACCCAATGAATCAACAATCCCAAAAAATGCCTCCCCAGTTTCAGCCATCTTTTGAATCTCTGCACGGATACCAATGCCCGGATTGGTTTCAGGACGCCAAGTTCGGCATCTGGAGCCACTGGGGGCCCCAGAGCGTTCCCATGTTTGGCGACTGGTATGCGCGCCATATGTATATCCAGGGCACACCCCAGTATTTCTATCACCTGCGCCACTACGGCCACCCTTCCAAGTTCGGCTACAAGGACATCTGCGCCCTCTGGAAGGCGGAAAAGTTTGATCCGGACAACCTAATGTCCCTCTATGTGAAAGCAGGTGCCCGCTACTTTGTCGGCCAGGCCATGCACCACGATCACTTCTTCAACTACCCCTCCAAATGGAACCGATTCAACTCTGCAGAGGTCGGCCCGATGAGGGATATTTGCGGCCTCTGGAAAGCGGCGGCCGAAAAACATAGCCTTCCATTCGGCCTCTCGGAACACCTCGGTGCGACATTCTCCTGGTGGCGTGTGAACAAATGGTGCGACCGCACCGGTCCCTTGGCGCGCATTCCCTACGACGGCAACGATCCTGCATTTCGTGATTTCTATCTGGATAATGACGAACATAATGGAGCTGCAATCGCCGACGCTAAACTGGTGGAGTATGACGCCACCAGTTTGCGCCCCTGGCTTACCTCCAACGCAAAGTTCCACCGCTATTGGCTGGATGTGATGCGAGAAGTCATTGACCTCTACCACCCCGACCTACTGTATTCCGATAGCGGTCTCCCCTTTGCCGAAAGTCAAGTGGGCGATCTTTCCGATCCACTTTACCAGACCGGGTTGGAGGCCGTCTCGTATCTCTACAACGACTCCATCAAACTCCACGGAGAAAACCGCGCCGTTTACAACCAGAAGGACCGCCGCCCCGAAATTTACAAGGTCGGAATCCTCGATATCGAAAAGAGCCAATTCCCCGGCATTTCGCCTGACCCTTGGCAGACAGATACCTGCATCGGCAACTGGTTCTACGATGTCCGGCAAGAATTCAAGAAACCAGGGCACATTATTGAAATGCTCGTGGACATCATTTCAAAAAATGGCGTCATGCTGCTCAATATCCTACAGCGTCCCGACGGCACGATTGATGACGAAGCTCAATACCTGCTGCAAGAACTCGCCTCTTGGTTTTCCGTCTGCGCGGAAGGCGTTTACGGCACACGCCCCTGGCGCACATTCGGCGAGGGCGACACGCGCGTTCTCATTGAAGGCTTCAAGGAAGATGCCACCACATGGAACAGCTCAGACTTCCGCTTCGTGCAAAAGGGCAAAACGATCTACGCGTTTCAATACCGCATGCCAGAAAACCGCGTGGCGATCATCAAGAGCCTGACTGTGGCCGACAAGGTTGTGCGCGTGCGATTGCTGGGAGTCGGCGAGGTGCCATTCACTCGCGCGTTTGGCCTGCTGACCGTGCAACTTCCCGAAACCATGCCTACACCTTACACCAACTGCTTGGCCATCGAGCTGGAGTGAGTCAGCTGTGAAAAACCAAGACCCTTCATCAACGCTGGTTGGCAAAGCAGATACAACGGAGCGCGTGGAATCTTCGTCGCCTGCGACAAGACC
Organism: Verrucomicrobiota bacterium; assembly: GCA_009886045.1. Taxonomy (GTDB): domain Bacteria; phylum Verrucomicrobiota; class Verrucomicrobiia; order Chthoniobacterales; family Terrimicrobiaceae; genus UBA967. Next base: position 3,810 of record VFJO01000242.1, on the reverse strand, counting down.
TGCCCGGCACGACATCGTGTGCGAAAAACCGGCGGTGCGTATTTTGGAAGCTGGCTTGGTCGGAAATGGCGCGATGGGAGTCATCGTGCGGACAAGGCCAGATGCCATCCTCCTGCATTTTGGACATAACGCCGTCTGGGATCGCCGGGTGGCGGAGGTGCCGCCCTCGGTCATCGGAACATTCGAAGAATTCTGGCAGCAATGGCAAGCGCGAGAGCAAGGCGATGAGGCGGCACGGCAGTGGACAGACGAATATGCGAAGAAGACCAAGGCGGGCTATGACGAACCTTATCCACGCCCTTGGCCTTGCGGAACCCTGGTTATAGGCTTCGACCGCCGGAAACTGGAATTGCTGGGGCACCGGGTCCGCCTGGCCGATGGGGTCTGTGAAGTCCAACTCATGGCGGAGGATGGAACTCAGGTCACGTGCGAGGTGTTTCCCGATGCGCATGCCGACCGGCTGTGGATCAGGTTCGACGACAATGTACCGGTCGACCGTATGGAATGGTTGCCGGAGCCGTGTGCGGCAATGGAAGCGGGTGCGGATGCCTCGCGGCTTTTTTTCCGGCAGACATTACCCTGCGGGGCTCATGCTCTCAGGATGACTGTCCGGATTTCCGGTTCGTTCGATGTCGAGGCCGTGCAAGGTGTGGAAGCGGCGAGACGGGAGAAAAGCCAGGCGGCCAAGCTGGTGGAGGAAAATCCCAATGCCTTGGGATTGAAGATTGTGACGGTGTTGCCCAATGTGCGGTGGAGCGGTCCGGTGCGGATGTGTGTGCAACTGGAGCATGGGCCGGATTCCTTGATCGGGCATGGGCCCAGCGAACCGCCGGAGCCGACCGGGCACGCGTTGGGCGAGGCCTTGGCGGCGACGCAGAAGCACTGGGCGACTTTCTGGGGCAGGTCGGCGGTTTATCTCGAAGACCAAGCTTTGGAGCGGGCCTGGTATAGAAGTCTGTATTTCCACGCTTGTTCCGCCAAGGCCGATGGAGTGCAGCCGGGGCTCTATGGGCCGTGGGTTGCGGACAAGTTCGGCCTGGCGTGGCACGGAGATTACCACATGAACTACAACGCCCAGCAAGTGGTCTGGGGATTGTTCTCAAGCAATCAAGTGGATTTGCACCTGCCGTATGTCAGGATGGTGAGGGATTGGTTGCCGTGTCACCAACGATACACTCGTGCATTTTACAACTTGCCGGGCGCTGCCTACACACTTTCGCTCTATCCGTTTCTCACATCCACACCCCCGATTCCCTCTCCGCCGTGGAATATGCAGATGTGCGTTCCGTCGTGGGTCGTTCAGAGTCTCTGGTGGCAATATCTTTACACGGGGGATGAAGCTTTTCTGCGCGACATGGCTTTCGAGCCGATCAAGCAAGTGGTCCTTTTTCTCAACGCCTACATGCGCCGCCCGGATTCCCCTTGGCAGGATGGCCAATTCCACATCCATCCCTCGTTCGTGCCAGAAATGGACCAAGAATTCGGATTCAGCTCCGACCCGAAATACAACGACTGCCTCGTGGACCTGACGCTGGCGAAATTCTTGTTCAATGCCTTTTTGCAGTCATGCGCGATCCTTAAACTCGAGACGATCGAGGCGGGATTGATCACGGATACGAGAGAGGTCCTCGCAAAGTTCCCTGCCTATGTCGTCACCGACCACCCTGCTGGCGGCAGGGTTTACCGCGATGTGGCGGGAAGCTCTCCGGAAACGATTTACAACGCCCCAAACCCGATCATGCATGTCTTCCCCGGAGAGGAGATCGGCCTGCACTCACCGGCAGAGCAGCTCGAGACCGCTCGCCGCACCTGGCAATTGCATCGCAACGAAGGCGGCAACGAACTGGTCTTCCACGCCGTTCAAGGGGCTCGCCTAGGTATCCTCGACCTGCAGAAATGGAAACGACAACTCCGATACTGTGAATTGCCGAACGGCCCCTTCACCGACATGGTTCTTCAGGTCGGCGGCCGGTATGCCGAGGGATGCGCCTTCCATTGGATGGATAGCGTGGGAATCTGGAGTGAAAACTTCGCTGTGCCGTTCGTGGTCAACGAGTGCCTGCTCCAAAGCTACAACAGGGAATTGAGGTTCTTCCCGAACTGGCCCGAGGAGCAAGGTGCAGCGAGGTTTGAAAACCTGCGCGCCGCCGGGGCCTTCCTCGTCTCGGCAGCATTCCAGGATGGCATCGTCCAAAATGTCACCATTATGAGCGAAAAAGGACATGACTGCGTTGTCGTCAACCCTTGGCCCGGGGCTGTCGTTCAGCTCACCTATGCCAATGGAGAAGAGGACCAACTCACAGGCGAAAGCGTGCGATTCAAGACACAGTCTGGCGAAACGATTGCCCTAAAACCCCTCTCAAACTAAAATCACTTGAAAAAGTGACACTCAGAGCGATTGAGTGAGGTCGATCACCTTGTAGTCCCAACAGCCTGAACAATTTTTTCTAGGTTCAAGCCTTCAACCGAAACCGAAGGGCTCTGGCAAATGAACTTAAATGAGTAAATATAACTTGTCTAGACCTCGACTTTAAGTGTGCAAAGCTACACGTGGCCACTCAGCGAATCCCCGTTGAGATCGTCAGTTCCCTGACACCATAGACGCCATAAATGAAAACACGCCCCCCATTCCATCTTCGTTATTCCGCCGCTGTCTTCGCGGCGGTGACCATGCTTCTCAGTAGCCATGCTGACGCGCAGACCCAATACTACTGGGACTCGAACGGCGCGACAGCGAGTTTTGGCAACTCCACCGGCACTTGGGGCACAAGCAGCTTCTGGAGCACCAACGGGAATGGAACCTCGGCCACCAGCAATGCTTCGATCACCACCTCGGATACGGTGAACTTCGGCACGGCGACATTGAACTACGCTAATGAGGCCGTGAGCGGACCCGCCGCCGCCCAAGGTTTTTTGAACATGAACTTCGGAGCCGCGCAGACGACTGCCCTATCGATTTCCGGCGGCACGCTCAACCTCGCCGCCAACTCCACGATCACACAAAGCAGCACTGGCGCGAACATGACCATCGCCAGCGTGCTCCAAGGAAGCGGCTCGGCGCTCACGAAGACCGGTCCCGGCTTACTCACCCTCTCGGGTAACAACACGTTCACAGGCGGAGTCACGCTCACGGGCAACTGGGCACTCAACCTCGCCCACTCCAGCGCCGCCGGCACGGGAACGATTTTGCTCAAATCCACTCAGACCAGCTTTTTCACAACGCTTGGCCTCAGCGGAGGCATCACTGTGGCCAACGCCATCCAGATCGACTCGACCACTGGTCGGGAGAGCATCACTAGCACCGACACGGGAAACAATGCCCTGAGCGGTGGCATCACCGTCACGGGGGGAAACGCCACCAACTTCATGTCCGTCAACAACAATCAATCCTCTGGCAACCTCACCATCTCTGGAGGCATTACCGGCACCGGGGGTTTCACAGGCGGGTTCGGTTTGCGAGGCTCTCTGGCCGGGAACACGGGCTTCCTCAATGGCGCGGTGAATGCTCCGGCATCCTATTTAAGCGTGGGCGGAGCGACCACTTGGACACTCAACACCGCTGGCAGCAACTACACCTACTTCTACCTCACCAGCACCGGCAACGTCCGACTTGGGGTGCACAACGCCATCGCCACCAGCGCCTATGTTTGGTGGAGTGCAAACTCCACCACGGGCGCGCTGGACCTCAACGGCTTCAACCAATCGGTGGCCGGTATCCAGGCTAACTTCGCGGCCAACGGCAACAACATGGTCACAAACAACGGTGCGTCAGATTCCATCCTCACCTTGGCTGGACTCACCGCCAACCGC
>VFJO01000028.1 GCA_009886045.1 Verrucomicrobiota bacterium | reverse complement strand
GAAGGAAAAACTTACCGTGAAGGAAGAACAACTCCGTATGGCTCTCGCTCAGGTCGCCATGCGCCAGAAAATCAGTCCGAAGAAGTTGCTTGCCGATGCTAAGAAGAACAACCTTATCGAGCGTCTCCGTGAAGATCTTCTTCTGGAGAATGCCATTCAGTTTCTCAAGGACAATGCGACCATTGAAGAGACCGAGCCGACAAAAGAAGACTGCGGGCACGATCACGGTCATTGATTTGACTTAATAAAGGAAAATTTAAGGAAAGCGGAGCACTGCTCCGCTTTTTTTATTGCTTACGTTCCTCAAAAAGTGATGGCAAACGTATGCCTTCTTTTTAAGGGACTCAATTCTTGCCCTTATGTCTTTTTTGTCTTAAAATCACGCCATGTCCTCCCATTTGGAAAGAATTACGGTGAATCCCAAGCAATGTGGTGGGCGTCCTTGCGTGCGTGGCATGCGTATTCGGGTGGGGGATGTTCTGGATTTGTTTGCCGAAGGATTGACCGCTGAACAAATTCTCGAAGACTTGCCTGACTTGGAGGCCGACGACTTGAAGGCCTGTCTGCAATATGCCCGTCGTCGCTTAGATCATCCTCTTTTGGCAGCATGACCACCATTTGGGTTGATGCGCACTTGTCTCCACGTATTGCACGATGGATGACTGAGCGGCACTCTGTCACTGCTCTAGCATTGAGAGATCTCGGGCTTCGTGACGCGGATGATGATGATATTTATCGCGCTGCTAAAAGTTCAGGCGCCGTCCTTCTGACCAAGGATCGTGATTTCATCGAACTACTAGAACGTTACGGTAGTCCGCCAAAAGTGATCTGGCTTACCTGTGGTAACACATCAGATGCTGCACTACAGATCCTCCTTAATAAACACCTCACGACCGCCCTCGTCATGCTCGAGAATGGCGAAAATCTCGTAGAAATAGGTTCACCATGATAGCTCTTCTGTCGTAATGATTGAACACGACCTGCACGACGTTGCATTGACAAATCGTATCCCCACTCTTTCATAGCTCCATGTCTCATCCCTTTGATTTCCCTACCTGCATCACCCGTCAGTCGCCCTCCAACTATATTGTTCCCATGGTTATTG
>VFJO01000193.1 GCA_009886045.1 Verrucomicrobiota bacterium | reverse complement strand
TGCCCTTCGTCGCGCCCAAGAAATATTGGGATCTCTACGACCCGAATCAAATCCCGGTGCCTCCTACCGATCACCTTCCAGAAGGCGCGCCGTCGTTTGCAGGTCACACCAATGGCGAATTACACGCCTACCTCGGCGTGCCCAAGGAAAATCCTATTCCCGTCGACTTCGCGAAGACTCTCCGCCATGGCTACTACGCCGCCATCAGTTACACGGATGCCCAAATCGGAAAGGTCTTGGATGAAATCGAGAGGCTGGGACTTGCGCAAAACACCATCATCGTTTTGTGGGGGGACCATGGTTGGAAACTTGGTGAACATGAGGCCTGGTGCAAGCACAGCAATTCGGAAAATGACACCAATGCCCCTCTTTTGATTTCGGCACCTAGCATGAAGAATAGGGGATCGCACACCAAAGCGCTGGTGGAATTTGTGGATATCTATCCTACGCTCTCCGACCTAGCCGGGCTTCCACTCCCCGCTCACCTCGAGGGGATAAGCCTGAAGCCTCTTTTGGAAGATCCCGCCCGGCCTTGGAAGACGGCAGCTTTCAGCCAATATCCTCGTAGCGCGTCTCGAACCGGAGAGGGAGATCTCATGGGTTACAGCATGCGCACGGATCGCTATCGCTTCACTGTTTGGGTGGACCAGACCGACCACTCCAAAATCGCCGCTCTCGAATTGTACGACCACGAGACCGACCCCCAAGAGAACACCAACATTGCTGCAGACCCCAAGAACAAGGCCCTCGTTGAGGACCTGATGAACCAGTGGAGGGGTGGGTGGCGAGGTGCCCGAGCATTTTCAAAATCCTAATCTCCTACTCTCATGCCTCTCACAATTGAAGCCCCTCACTCTGGTACAAGTGCCGTTTACGAAAGTGTCGGTGCCTCACATCCAAGTATCATTATTGAGTCTGGTTGGGAATTTTACCAAGGCCAACTCGGTAGTCTGTGGGAAGTCTGGCGCGGTGACAAAGCGACGGACAACGTGGCATGGACGCCCGTTACACTTCCACATTGTTTCAATGCCCGCGACTGTGTAGATCCCGACGTCCGCTACTATCAAGGCCCAGGTTGGTATCGTACCAAGCTTCGCCTAGCCAATCCGTATGCGAACGGTCGCACTCTCATTCATTTCAATGGCACCGGGCAGAAAGCTCAAGTCTTTGTGGGTGCGCAAAAAGTCGGCGAACACGTGGGCGGATATGACGAGTGGACGGTGGATATCACAGAAGCTGCGGCTGTCGCGCTTGCTGACCCGGAAAACCAAAATGACGTCCCTTTAGCTGTACTCTGTGACAACTCCCGAGACGCGGAGACGATTCCCTCGGATCTGAGTGATTTCAACCGCTACGGCGGCATCTACCGCCACGTTCGCCTTGTTTATGTGCCGTCCATTTCCTTGCAGAGCCTTCATCTTGCCCCAACGGTGCAGAGTGACGGCGCGGCTATTCTCAAAGTTCAGGCTCGTCTCTACAATCCCGAGAATCTCAGCAAGGACATCGAACTAGCCTTCGCGATTCGCGACCCGCAGGGGCATGCCGTCCACTCGACATCCTTGTCTATTCCCTCGTGGTCTGGCCTCCAAGAAGTCTCAACATTCCGTATTGAGGGGCCGCGACTCTGGAGTCCTGATTCTCCTGAGCTTTACACTTTCAGCGCGTCTATATCTGGTGATCAAGGCGGGCAGCAGGTTGTTGACCACTTTGGAATCCGGTCTGTGGAGTGGGTCAAAAATGGACCTTTCAAAATAAATGGGGAGCGCCTTCTGCTCCGGGGCACACACTATCACGAGGATCACGTCGGTGTGGCTGCGGCTGTGCCAGATGCCGTTGTCAGGCAGACCCTCACGCTCATGAAGGAAATGGGGGCCAATTTTGTGCGTTTGGGTCACTACCAGCAGGCTCCACTCGTGCTTGATCTCTGCGATGAACTGGGACTCTTGGTTTGGGAGGAAATCCCTTGGTGCCGAGGCGGACTCGGCGGCGAGGGATTTCGTCAGCAGTGTCGCGACATGCTGCGCAATATGATTGATCAGCATTTCAACCATCCGTCGGTGATCCTCTGGGGGTTGGGAAATGAGAATGACTGGCCGGGCGACTTTGAGACGTTCGACGCGGAAGCGATTCGATCGTTCCTGTCGGAGTTGAACACGCTTTCGCACGAGCTTGATCCCTCGCGTGCCACCTCGATTCGACGTTGTGATTTTTGTAAGGATATCGTGGACGTTTACTCGCCGAGCATCTGGGCGGGTTGGTACGGCGGGCGCTACATCGAGTATCGCTCCTCGACGCAGAAGGCGATTCAGGACACCCCACACTTCTTCCATGCGGAATATGGTGGCGATGCACACGCCGGACGCCATTCCGAGGAGCCGGAAAAATTTTTGGACGACATTGCCACGGGGCAGGGTACGGCAGAAGTCGGGGAGGCCTACAAGGCTACCGGAGGCCTTGCACGGGCCTCGCGTGATGGCGACTGGTCGGAGAGTTACATGGTTAACCTCTTCGACTGGCACTTGAAGGAGCAGGAGGAAATGCCTGATCTCACAGGTGCAGCCCAATGGGTTTTCAAGGATTTTTCTACACCCCTGCGCCCTGAAAATCCGGTCCCGAGAGTGAATCAAAAAGGTCTTCTCGAACGCGATGGCACACCTAAGGAAAGCTACTACGTTTATCAAAGCTATTGGGCCAAAAAACCAATGGTTCACATTCACAGTCACAGTTGGCCCGTGCGTTGGGGCGAGGCCGGTGAGGCGAAGTTGGTGAAGGTTTTTTCAAATTGCCCCGAGGTGGAACTCTTCGTCAACGGCATCAGTGCCGGGATGCGTCGCCGAGAGAGTGCGGATTTTCCAGCAACCGGACTGCGTTGGGATGTTGTCTTTGCGGAAGGAGAGAATGATTTGCGAGCTGTCGCCCGTTGCGAAGGAACAGAAATCGTGGATGAGATCGACCTCCGTTATCAGACGACCGCATGGGATCGTCCTGCCAAACTTCTGCTCCACGAGGCGAGTCAACTCAACGGGGTTTCCACTCTTGAAGTTCAGATTGTTGACCAGTTAGGGGTGCCATGCCTCGATGCCTGCAACCTTGTTCGTTTCGATCTCACCGGCGATGCGATCCTTCTCGACAATCTTGGTACCTCATCGGGCTCGCGGGCTGTTCAACTTTCCAACGGCCGTGCCCGCATTAGTATGAAATTCCTTGGCTCACTGGCCATCGCCAGCGTAGGCAGTGTCGGCTTGGACACGGCATTTCTCACAGTCAAAAAAACCACCCCCGCCAAGCCGGCGACCTCCCAATCTCAACCTCCTGTCAAATCAACCCTCAAATAAATAATCCATGCGCAAACTTCTCTTCAGTATCTTAGCCTTCGCTGTCAGCTTCAGCCTGCAGGCGGCCTCCGAGCGGCCCAACGTCCTTTTCATCGCTGTCGATGACCTCAAACCTGTCCTTGGATGCTATGGTAACCCGATCGTCAAGACTCCGAATATGGATCGACTCGCGGCCCGAGGAGTTTTGTTTGAGAGGGCGTATGTGAACCAAGCTGTTTGCTCGCCGTCCCGCAATACCCTCATGCTGGGTTTGCGTCCTCAAACGCTTGGCATCTACGACCTGCCCACCCACTTTCGCGATGTGTACCCCGATGCCGTGACGATGAGCCAGACATTCATGAAAAATGGCTACCGCGCTGAGGGGATCGGAAAAATTTACCACGCGGGCAAAGGCAATCACAATGATGAACTCTCGTGGTCTGTGCCGCACTGGACGCCGAAAAGCGACACCTATTCGAACCCGGCAAATGCCGCGCCGTCCAAAGGCAAAAAGGGCGCTCCGACCGAGGCGGAGGACGTCCCCGACATCACCTATCAGGATGCAAAAACCGCCGAGGAAGCCATTAACAGGCTCAAGAAGGCCAAGCAGGATCCGGCACAACCTTTCTTGCTCATGGTTGGCTTTTCCAAACCGCATCTGCCCTTTGTTGCGCCCAAAAAGTACTGGGATCTCTATAAATCCAGCGACTTCACCTTACCGGATCGCCGCACGGCTCCCGATGGCGCTCCCTCCTATGCTCCTACAAGCTCAAAAGAGGTCATGGGCTATGTGGGTGTGCCGCAAGAACTGCCCTTGCCTGACGAACTCGGTTTGAAACTCATCCACGGCTACTATGCCGCCGTAAGCTACACCGACGCACAGATCGGCAAAGTCCTCGATGCACTCGACGCCGAGGGGCTTTCGAAAAACACCATTATCGTCCTATGGGGCGACCATGGATGGCACTTGGGAGATCATGGCATGTGGTGCAAACACACCAACTATGAGCAGGCCACCCGCATTCCGCTTCTTTTCGCAGGGCCAGGCGTAGCCGTAGATAAAAAATCGCAGTCACTCGCCGAGACCGTGGACATTTATCCCACCCTCATGCAAATGACGGGGCAGCAAATCCCATCCGGCCTCGAAGGCATGAGCTTGGTTCCCGTGCTGGCTGATCCCTCGAAACCCACCAAAGACCATGTGCTCAGCGTGTATCCCCGCAGCAAACGCATTGGTCGCGCGGTGCGCACTGAGCGATACCGTCTTGTCGAGTGGAAGGTTCCCGGCGAAGCCCCAGAGACAGCCGAACTCGAACTCTACGACTACGAGGCCGACCCGCAGGAAACGAAAAACCTTGCCTCGGAAAAAACCGAAGTCGTCAAAGAACTCCGAGCTATGCTCGCCAAATACCCCGAAGCGAAACCGCAAGTGCCTAGTCCTGCGCCACAGGAGGCCTCCACAAAAAAGAAAAAGAAAAAATCTGAAGATGACGGTGAGTGATTTCTCTGATCACGACCGCTTACGGGGGATAGTTTTCACTCTTAATAAAGCTTAGCCCCCCCTACACTCGACCTATGCAAAATCCCCCAGCCGGCGGCGACGATTCTCCAGCGACGACCAAAGGCGTCTGGAAAGTCGGGACGCTCACCTACACCACTGGAGGGGTAGTCATCCTCTTTCTGTGGCTGTTGTGGGGGGACTTTGCATGGTCCATGCGGGATCGCTCGGTGGTGGGACTCGCGAGTTGGTATTTGAACAGCCTGGAGATTCCGAATTTTGTTTTCGCGATCTTGATGAGCTCGTTCCCTGCCGTGGTGTCCTTGCTGCTTGGTCCAATCATCAGTATGAAATCGGACCGCCACCGAGGAAAATTCGGGCGCAGGATCCCCTTTCTCTTGATCACAACGCCAATAGCGGCTCTGGGTATGATTGGCCTTGGCATCACTCCATTTATAGCGAAGTGGATTCACGGCATCACTCAAGTGGGAACTCCAACCGGAGACTCGCTGCGGCATTTTTTCAAAGACTCGTCCTTTGGCATGAGTGCTCTTGGCATCTTGGACGACCAAATGGTTGTCGCGTTGGTGTGCTTCGGATTTTTTTGGGCTGCCTTTGAATTTGCCACCATCGCTGGCTTGGCCGTCTTCGGAGGGCTCATAAACGACGTCGTTCCGCAGAAGCTACTTGGAAGATTCTACGGTCTTTTCCGAGCCATCAGCCTCATCGATGGCATGATCTTTAATTTTTGGATCATGGGTCATGTTCCCGAGCATTTTACCGTCATAATCATATCAATTGGTATTTTTTACGGTGTCGCATTCACATGGGTTTGTTTGAAGGTCAAGGAGGGGGATTATCCGCCACCCCCGCCGGTCGATCCTTCGCATAACACCGTTATCAAAAGCTTCTCAAGCGGCGTAAAAGTCTATTTTAAAGAATGTTTTAGCAATTCTTATTATATTCTCATTTTCACAATGATCATGGCATCCACCATGAGTTTCCTACCTCTCAATACTTTTGCGATTCCCTTCGCCAAGAGTTTGCAAATTGATATGGCTACATATGGGAAATATCTGGCTTTGACCTACATGATTTCCCTTTTCCTCGCTTTTCCATTGGGCTGGCTCGCTGACAAATTCCATCCATTGAGGGTCTGCATGGTAGCCCTTGTCGGATATATCATCGTCGCGGTCGTTGGATTTTCATTCGCCACCACGACTTCCGCATACCTTGTCTCATGGGTTTTGCATGGCGTTTTATCCGGGTGCTACCTCACGAGTGCGGCATCTATCGGGCAGCGTTTGTTTCCGAGGCAGAAATTTGCGCAGTTTGCCTCGGCCGCGCTTCTCTTTGCCGCTCCTCTTCACATGACACTTGGACCTCTCGTTGGCATTGTGATCGATACAACGGGGAACACCTATCGCTACACCTTTGCCGCAGGGCTTCTGCTGGCCTGTATCGGACTTTTTATGTCGTGGTTGGTCTATCTGAGATTCCTGAAATTAGGTGGCCCGGAAAACTACGTGGCACCTTAGATCAACGGCTTTTTGTGGTTCGCTGTGCCGTGGGATTATTCGAGCCAAGCCTTGAGGCGGTAGAAGGATTTGCTTTCACCGCTGGTTGGTTGGGTGATGGAAATGGTCGAGTTTCCAGCGCTGATATCCTCATATCCCGTGAGAGCCTGCCAATCTGGAATTGCCAAGCTGGGGCTTTTTTCGACCCGATAGTGCCTGACAATCCCTGTGAATCCAGCTCCAGAGGCTTCCTTCCCAGTAAATGTGAGGGTGATATTTCCTGAGCTTGGCGAGAACAAGGTGAGTAGGGCGGGCTGCGCGCTCGTTGGTAGGGTGCCGAAGATGTATTCTTGGATATTGGTCAGCGCGTCTCCATCGGGATCTGCGGCATCCGCAGCGTTTCCGCTGTTTGCCACAGTGCTAAAGTGCACCTGTCTCCAGGCGGCTGGCGAATCCGAGATGGTCAGAGTGCCAGTGGCATTCCCGCTGTAGCCTGCTTGAGTAATGGTCGCAACCACGGTGTAAATGCCGACGGTTATTGGCGGTGTTAGAAGGCCGTTGTAGGTGATTGTGGAAGTCAGGTCTGCAGGCGATGTGGTGACGGTCACGGATTTTGACGCGCCGTCGAAGGCTTGGGTGAGATTGCCTAATGCAATCGTCGCAGGGATTGTAGACGGCGTTGAGATGGCTTTGATGGTGACTATGACTTGACCAAGCCCACCTGATGCGCCGGATGTCATTGTGCCGCTGGAATTCCGAGATCCGGCTCCTCCGCCTCCGGGTGCGGAGCCTGATGTTCCGCTCACTGAGCCCCCTGTAACACCTGTCCCGCCGTTGCCGCCGCCTGCTTGGGTCGTCGCGCCCACATAGCTTGTTGCACTCACTCCGATAGAGGCATAACCAGCCCCGCTGCCTCCGCCTCCTGAACTACTCGAGGTTCCATTTGCTCCATTTCCTCCTGCGTAGATGACATCACCGATGCTTCCGTTGCTCGTTCCAAGTCCTCCACTTGCATAAGCGGTTGTGGTGGTATTTCCAATAGCACTATTCCCCCCTGCGCCTCCCTTGGCTAAAATCAAACTTGATGTGGAGTTCGAGTTGTTGAACCAAGAATCCCCTCCGGGTACTGAAGCTCCGGTCACCGTGCTGTTGTTTAAGGCAGATAGGCCGACATTGACATAGTAAGTGTTTCCGGGAATCACCGTATAAGTGCTCTTTTTGGCATAGGCTCCCCCAGCCCCACCTCCACCGTATTGGACTGTGCCGCTAGCAGGCACGCGTTGAGAGCTTCCTCCTGCCCCGCCGGCGCCCCAGCATTCCACTTGCACGGAGGTGACATTGGCTGGGCATATCCATGTTCCACTGGTGGATTGTGTGTAACTGATATCTGAAGCGCTATTGGCAATCGTCATCGCGAGAGTTGCGTAGACGCTTCGTCCCTCAGCACTGGTTGCAGAAATCGTGGGTTCGAAGCTGCCGGTTACGGTTGGAGTTCCGCTGAGCAAGCCCGTGGAGGCATTGATGCTGACTCCGTTTGGAAGACCTGTTGCCCCATAGCTGACTGCACTTCCATTCGCTGTGATCTGATAATTTAGAGCCGTGCCATTGAGCCCGACAGTGACAAGTTGGCTTGTGATCACGGGGGCTGCAGCGAGGGAGAACGAAGCGTTGAACGATTTCCCTTTCGATCCATTCACATTCACGATGAGCGAGATCGGATTAGTGCCTGTAACTGTTATTCCCGAATCAACCGACAGAGTGCCGAGCGATGCCCGACCGCTGAGGGTGACTGTAATATTACCGGCATTGCCCTGTGTGGGATCGGCAAGGCCCACCGAGATGCTATCATTGGTTTCCTTGACGATGACGGAAGACTGTTTGCTTACCGTGATAAAATCGGCCGTGCCGCCAGTATCTGGGCCGCTGGTTTTAGCCCAGAAATTCGCTGCCAGTACGCCCAGTAGATTGCTCTTCACTGCCTGGATGCCGGGGCTCGTGCTCGTGGGTTCCGTGTTGGAGAGAATCGTAACATCCGGGTTGGACGCATAGGCCTTCACGCTGCTCGCCGCGCGATTGGGGAGGATGACATAAGCATACTTCGCGCCTGTCGGAT
>VFJO01000267.1 GCA_009886045.1 Verrucomicrobiota bacterium | reverse complement strand
GCTACAAGAGCTCGGCGCTCGTAGAGACGCCGCTACAGAGCTCGGCAGTCATAGACAGCCGCTACAGAGCTCGACGCTCGTAGAGACGCCGCTACAGAGCTCGGCAGTCATAGACAGCCGCTACAGAGCTCGGCAGTCATAGACAGCCGCTACAACAGCCAGTCGGATGATGTTAGCCGAAGAGGGAGCGAATTTTTTTCGTAGGAGGTAGATGGCGCAGAGAGCGAGGAGGGCTGGGAGTGTCCATGGGAGGGGCTGTGGGAGCGGGATGTCACCGACGAGGATGTTGAATTCGCTTCCATCCATGCAAGTGGTGTTGGGCGTTTTAGCGATGACGCGGATTTTGTGGTAGCCGGAGCTGAGAGCCGGGATGTGGGCTTGCCGGCGTCCATCGGGAAGTTTTTGGATTTGAGCGATGGAGGGCTCGAGGGGAATCCACACGGGGTCGAGGGATTGAGGCGGGAGGTCTTCAGGGGTCGGCAGAGTGCGCTCGAAGGGATTTTTGTCGAAGAAGCCTTTTCGCTGCTGCACTTCGCGTTGGATGATAAACTCGACGGGTTCAAGCCCCTCGTAGCTCCAGGAAAGGATAGCAGTTGCGGTGCGGCGGGTCGGGAAGAATGCTGTCCAATGGAGGTCTGGCTCGAGGCGGTAAGAGAAATCCCTCGGCATGCGCTTGCGGAGTGCCTCTTCGGATATGATGCCTGGAGGAGTGGGAGTAGGTGTCGGCAAGGCGCCGAGCGTGGGGGATGATCTGGGTACGGCCGAAGGCAACTGGACATCGGCTTCCCACGAAGTTTTCACGGGCGAAAGGCCCTCGGTCTCGGCAACGAGTGTGGCGCAAGATGCCCCAAGTTTTTCAGAAAACTTCCATTCGGCTCGCAGGATGACATACCCACTGGGAGCAATATCGAAAGCATCCTGCTGGCCGAGAGCGAGGGCGAAGCCATCGCCTGTCGTCCGGATCAGCGCTCTGGTTTGGCTGCTGCCGGTATTATGAAGTTTTGCATCGAGCCAGACGGTGCGACCCGGAGTGACGACGCCCAGTTGTTTTTTTCCATCGACCTCCCACTCGAGGCGTGATGGCGGTGGAGGCAACTGGATCCGAATGTCGCGCAGGGATGCGCCATCGCCTAGCGTGACCAAGACGCTTTTCTCAGCGAAAGGTCGGGGCGGGAGGATCAAAACCAGCTCGACGCTGGAATTCGGTGGCAGCTGGATGGAATCCGGGGCTTCAAGCGGCTGCGGAAATTGAACACTGATCGGGAGCGGCGCAGCGGTGAGATTCTTGATGGGGATGCGGAGTTCGTTAGCTCCGACACGCTGCTCGAATGCTGCGCTTTCGGGTGCTTCGAAACGGCTCTCCCCCACCCCTTCGAGAATGATCTCGGGAAATGGCTTGGTGCCGGACTCGAAGACGAGGCTACCGCGTTGGGTATCGGTGGAGAGAGGCTCGAAGGTAATAAGGATTTCTTGGCTCTGGCCTTCTGCAAGCGTGAGTTCACCCGCAGCGCCTAGTTTCCAAGAAGCACTGGCCTTCAGAGGGCCTTTAAGTTGGCCTCCTCCGGCATTCTTGATTCGGACGGGCAGGGTGCGGGATTCACCGAGGAAAACAGAGCCAAAATCGAGCGATGAAACATCGGCTGCGAAGCGTGCTGGAGGCTCCTCGACGAGGATCGTGACCTTCGCGTAGCCCCAAGCTTTTTGCGGGCCGGATTGGGCCTTGATGCGGAACGAATCCTGGGCAGCACCTTTTTTTCCATTGTGGGTGTAGAAGTAGGAAACAGAAGACTTGGAATTTCTCTGCGGACCAGAGAGCGAGCCTGCACGAGGACCAGATTCAGAGATGGTTTTGAATTCGACATCGTAACCCTGTGGGGAGATCGCGCGGAGCGGCACCTCGCAGGTTCCACCGCGGAGAACCTTCACAGTGGTGTCATAGACGACAGTGGGCTGGACGGGCAGGGCGGTCTGTTTTTGCGGAGCAGCAAGAAGGAGCGGTGAAAAAAAGAGGAACAAGAAGGCGATTCCGGCAAGGCAACTGCGGCGTCGGCGGTCATAGACCGCCCTGTAGCGGCGCTCTATGAGCGCCGGCTCGTTTTCCATTCGGCGGTCATAGACCGCCGCTACAGGAAGGCAGGCCATCGTCGTTCGGCGGTCATAGACCGCCGCTACAGGTTTCGTATTCATTTGCGATACTCCAAATCGTGAATTTCGCCTGCGAATGGCCAATCTTCCGCGCTTTCGACCAACCTGGCGCGTACGGGGTTTTCGCGCACATAGTCCCACTTTTGCGAATAGGATTCGCCGCTGCGGAGCAAATAGTCAAAAAAACCCTTCTGCCAGTGCGGGGCCACATGGCCAGCGGTGCGAAGGGTTTTCGATAGCGTGTTCTTGAGAGATTTTACCCAGTTGGAGAGTGAGATTCCATCTACGCTCACAAATAAATGCAGGTGGTCCGGCATGAGAACATAACGGCCCACCCATGCGCCGTACTCCGGCGAATTCAGACAAAATGTCCGAAACGCATCATGCAGCGACTCGTCATGAAGGATTGGACGTCGATGCAATGTGCAGGCCGTCAGGAAATAAACCGGCGCGTCAGTAAAGACGCGATCCAAGCGCCGAAGACGCGGTTTCTGTAGCGGCTGCTCTGTAGCGGCGTCTCTATGAGCGCCGGGTTCGTTTTCTATTCGGCGGTCATAGACCGCCGCTACAGGGGGAGCGGGTTCGTTTTCCATTCGGCGGTCATAGACCGCCGCTACAGGGGGAGCGGGTTCGTTTTCTATTCGGCGGTCATAGACCGCCGCTACAGGGGGAGCGGGTT
>VFJO01000032.1 GCA_009886045.1 Verrucomicrobiota bacterium | reverse complement strand
TTTAAAACATTCGCACCCCCTCGAGTTCGCAGCGATCGCCCGCTCAAGCATTTGATCAAAAGAACCGCTCAATAGCGCATTCAGAGGAATCGTGTCGCTCCGCACAGTCCATCCGCGATAGCTCTCGAGTGAGGCGCTCGCAGCTTCGATCGCACAAGCAAGGGATGCCATGCACTGCAAATCGTTTGACCCCTCAAGGAGCATTCCCGCAACATCCTCCAAGCTCTCGGAACTCCAACCCGGAAGTGGGGCTGCATCCCCCCACCCCACAGCGCCTTCGGTACTTTCCAAACGCAGAAGAATTCCTTCTCGAAGTCCACCTCTAACCAAAGGCAGCGAATAACGGAAAAAATCCATGCTCTTCCGCCAATTTACCGAACTATGGCGACTCGGATTCATTTTTTTAGAATGAGAAAACCGGAAATTACCAGAGCCATGGAAAGGCTGGCCAAGCCAGTGAGAGGAAAAAGTCGGTTGATCTCTCGCATGTCACGAATTTTGCAAACTGCCTTTCCAACTAGTATGCCCGCAAACACTCCGGGAGCTAAACAGACCATCGCCATCCACCATTCCAATATGGCTTCAAACCACAACCAAAGAGGCACGAGACAAGGAGCAGCCAGGCAAAGCAGAATTTCCCATCGCGCAAATCCTGCCCCAAAACGAACGGCTAGCGTCATTTTATTGGATAGAATATCCAATTCGCGATCACGAAGGTTGTTGAGAGCGATCAGAACAACCGAATAAAATCCAGGCACAGCACCCAGAAAAACAGAGGCAACTGCAAATTCCCTCGCTTCGACAAAGTAGGTTCCGGCAGTGGCAACCAAGCCAAAAAAGACAAAAGTAAAAACATCTCCCAGCCCCAAATATGCGAGGGGAAATGGCCCAGCCGTATAAAGGATCCCACAGAGAATCGACACCACACCGATTGCTAGGACAGGCCAACCCGCCCTCGATATGAGCCATATCCCAGCGATACAAGCGACCCCGAAACAAACCAGCATGCCAAGAAAAACGGTTCGAGGCTTCAGCAAACCTGCCGAAGTGACACGCACTGGACCGAGACGCTCACTGCCATCCGCTCCCTTTTTTGCATCCCAGTAATCATTCGCCAGATTTGTTCCGATCTGGATGAAAAGCGCTCCGATAAATGCGGCAAGTGCAGCAGTGAGATCACTCAAACCCCGAGAATAAGCCAATGCCGATCCCAAAAGAATGGGAGAAATCGAGGCAAAAAGAGTTTTGGGGCGACTGGCAAGCAGCCAAGTCATCAGGAGATTTGGCCGAGAATCGATCACGGGCGCTTCGGAAATTTGCCAAAATCGGGCTGACGCTTTTCTACAAAAGCATTTCGACCCTCCTGCCCCTCCTCCGTCATGTAATAAAGAAGAGTGGCGTTCCCAGCGAGCTCCTGCAGACCAGCCTGCCCATCACAATCCGCATTCAACGCGGCCTTGAGGCAGCGGATGGCTAGTGGTGACTTCTCCAGAATTTCGCGACACCATTTCACCGTTTCGATTTCAAGCTCGTCATACGGCACGACGATATTCACAAGACCCATCTCTAGCGCTTGGCTCGCATCATAAGTCCGGCAGAGAAACCAGATCTCGCGAGCCTTTTTCTGCCCGACGATCCGCGCCAGATAGCTCGCGCCAAATCCCCCATCGAATGAGCCAACTCGAGGTCCGGTCTGGCCGAATTTTGCGTTCTCCGCAGCGATCGTCAGGTCGCACACAACATGCAACACGTGGCCTCCGCCAACGGCCCATCCCGCAACCATAGCAATGACCGGCTTCGGACACGTGCGAATCTCACGCTGAAAATCCAACACGTTCAAACGCTCCACCCCACCAGTATCCGAATACCCCGCATCGCCACGAATTTTCTGGTCCCCACCCGAACAAAACGCCAACTCTCCCTGACCGGTCAAAATCACAACACCCACTTCGGCATCATCCCGTGCGTCCTGCAAAGCACGGCGCATCTCATCCACCGTAAGCGGACGAAAGGCGTTCCGGCACTCGGGACGATTGATTGTGATCTTCGCGATGCCCTCCGCTTTTTCATAACGAATATCTGTGAATGGCAACGCGAGCTTCCAATCTAAGGCGGGTTTCATAAGCAAAACGCTATCGCGATGCCCACGCGTGGCCAATGAAATCCTTGCGCCACTACTCCAAACGCACCCGGGGATCGACCAACGCGTAGAGAAGGTCGGAGATCAGATTCCCCAAAAGAACAAGCGCTGCAACAATGAAGTTCAGGGCCACAAGTGTGGGATAGTCTCGTTCCAAAACAGCCTCATAACCAAGACGGCCCATGCCGGGATAAGCAAAGATCGTTTCGACAATCACTGAGCCTCCGATGAGTGCGGGGAGCAATCCTCCGATACCAGTAATGAGAGGTCGAATCGAGTTTCTGAGTGCGTGTTTGTAAAAG
Source organism: Verrucomicrobiota bacterium (assembly GCA_009886045.1). Lineage (GTDB taxonomy): Bacteria > Verrucomicrobiota > Verrucomicrobiia > Chthoniobacterales > Terrimicrobiaceae > UBA967. The sequence continues at coordinate 11,258 of VFJO01000032.1, read as the reverse complement.
ATCGTATCTTCGTCGAGCCCCTTGGCTCGAGCAGTGCGGATATAACCTTCGCCAAGCGTCTCAAGCATACTTGCCCGTATGTAGCGGGACTGCACGGCAATACCACCAAGCGAGAGGATCGTGGCCGGAAGGGCGATATGCCAAATGCGGTCAAGCCAAAGAGAGGCGAAGTTGGGAAATGCAATGCCGTACGATTGCGTCCCGAGCACAGGCACAGCGGCCCAGTTTACGAGCCCGATAATAGCAAGATTCGCAATCCAGAATGTTGGCACGGCGATGAAAATAAAAACCCCGAACGAAATCAATGTGTCCGCAGGCTTCCCAGCAAAGCGCGCGCAAAAAACTCCGATGAGCAAACCGAAAGTTAACGACAGAGTGATCGCGGCAACATTAAGCCAAACCGTGGCTGGAAGACGCTCAGCAATCCGAGCCAAGACTGGGCGGTCGTCCTTGATACTCCTCAACTCGCCCGTGAAGAGGTCACGCATATTTAGCCAGTATTGCTCGTGCAACGGACGGTCGAGGTGGAACTTTTTGCGGAACATTTCTTTCACTTGCGGAGTGATCTTCGGATTGAGCTCCCCCCATGGATAAGGACTACCAGGAGCCAAAGTGACCATGAAAAACGAAACAATGCTGATGCAAAAAAGAAGAAACACGCTGATAAGCGATCGGCGGATGAGGAAATTCAGCATGAGATCAGACCCCCACTCTATGATACCTAGATACTGTATGTCAAAAATCCGCGAGACCCTTTGACAAAAGAGCCTCTTGAAGATATGCACCACCGAGATTAAAAGAAGTCATGGCACGCAGACGCACCCCCCCCACACAATCTCGTTGGCTTTTTGGAATCGCCATTCTTGGCATTCTCTTCTCTGCCGGCCTTTACCTACTTGGCTCAAAAGACAGCAATCCCGCTAGAACCACTCCACCGCTCGATATAGAGTCCTACCTCTCTAATGCAAACAGCCTCCGAGGCAATGTCTACAAGCTCAAGGGAACGGTCTCCGAATCGCTCGCTTGGTCCCCGGAATCCGGGCGCCTCATCGCTGTGGAAACTGAGGAAAAGATGATCCCCGTCCTCGTGACCCCTGAATTCAATGCCATGAATATCCAGAAAGAGCAGGTGTTGATTTTCATCCTAGAAGTAGACGAAAAGGGAATTCTCCGCACGAGACAGGTCACAAAATCATGAAACCCTTGCCACCTCTCAGCGTTGCCATTTTTTTAATTCTTCTCAACGCCTCGGCTCAGGACAAAAATATGGGCGATTCGAAGGCGGCAACGGGCGGAGCCCGACCTCCCCAAATGAACCAGGGCTTTATGGGGCGGGACATCCCAGCCTTTGATCCCGGCAGCGATGTCATGAGCTACGATGGGAAGCTTTGGAACATCAATAATAACCGCCTCTTCCGCGCGCGCTTTGAAAAATACCTTAACGCCCCAGCGGCGACCGATAAGGCTGATGTGGGCTATAGAGAAACGATCGACCGCATCCTTGACCTTCTTTCCCCAGGGAGCGCAACAAAGAAGAATATAGACGCTGCTTTTTTGCTCCTTAAAAAAGCCTCCGAATACAAAGACGATGCAAATCTGTGCCGGACAATGTCGGATGCGATCTATGCCGCACAAACGAGCTTGGCCACGATAGAAAAGCTCAAACGAGAAAACCTAGCCCTAGAAAAACAACGGTCTTCCGCCGAATGGAACAAGGAAATGGCTGCAAAAAATTCCAACCTTGGCATGAGCACAAGCTCCAAGGATTCCGAGGTGGCAAAGGAAAACCAAAAAATCGAACGCGATGCGAGGTTGGCAACTGCAAGTCGGCAACTTTCCGACGTAGCACAAACGATCGAGAACAACAAACTTCGCATCGCGGCCACAGAGATTACCACAAAGGGCCACATGCAAGCGCTCATCATGCAGTATTTTGCCACGCGCCGATTCGAGCACGTCATCATCGCCAACCGATTCTACAGGGCGATCTACACAGATGGAGACAACTCGATTGCTGTTTACAAAAAAATGGTGGATTCCCTCCCGATCAATAAAGACGCTGGGCAGGCAAAGATCACCGGCGAATTGAATCCTCAGATTGCCGCATCCGAAGGGGTCATGGAGCCAGATGCCGGAATGGGAGCCGGTTCAGGAGGCAATGGAACAAACGTGAATATTTATAACGGCACCCCACGATCAAGATCCGGAAGTTCATTCTCGGCCAAGGGAGCCAAACTCGGAATCGAGAATTTCGGCATCGAAAGCCTCACAGGTGGCGCAGCCAGCGCGGCTCAAACGATGAGCAAACTGGTGAGCTCGCTGAGCCAGATCGATAGTCTTGCCAACGAGGCGATTCGTGACGTCAACGAGGGAGTCGAGGCATATAGATTCCTGCTAGAGCAGGGCGAGTTGCAAAGCGCAACCGAGCGGCTCGCAGAAACCTTCGCCTTGGGCGAATACATGCCCAGTGTGCGCTTGCTGCCGAGGGAGGCAAAAAGAAGGGCCTTGGAATACTCCCAAAAAACCAACGAGCTACTAGCCGCCTTGGAGGTCAATGACCTCACCCGGGCGGAAAAACTCGTCAATGAAATCGAGAACATCGCAAAGGATTTTGACACCAGCAAACCGCTGGCAAAAATCGAAACTGCAAAAACGATCAGTTCCATGCACCTCGCCAAAGCGCGAAATGCAGCCGTCTCAGGCGACAAGTCGAGCATGGAGACAGAACTCCGCTCAGCCGCCGAAATCTGGCCACGCAATCCTGCCCTTGCCGAAGTAGGAAATACCATTTTCACGCAATCCGACGTGCAGCAGCAAGCGATGAACGACTTGGACCGCCTGCTGAGCCAGAAAAACCTCCGCCAAATTTCCAACGATAAACTTCGATTCATTGCCGCTGCTGCGATGTACCCCGAAAAACAACAACAGCTCAATGATGTTCTGCAACGCATGGCAGCTGTGGAAATCGCCATTCTGAAAGCTAAGGAAATCGCCGCCCGAGGGGATGCCGCAGGAGCTTGGGAAAGCGTGGAAGCGGCACAAAAGGATTTTCCGGATGACACCGAATTGAATCAACTCCGCGCCACGCTCACCACACAGGCAGCAGATTTTGTTCAAACGCTGGACAAGGCCGAAACACTGGAAAAACAAGGCCAACCCGGAGCCTCTCTCGCATGGTACCTGCAGGCGCGTAAAAAATATCCCGCCAGCACCTCCGCAAGAGAGGGCATTGACCGCCTCAGCGCAAAGGTGCTGCCCAACGCAAAATAGTATCCCCCATGAAACGGAAAATCCTGCTCGTCGATGGACACAGTATGATTTTCGCTTGGGAGGATCTGTCTTCCCTCCACCGCAGAAAAACAGCGGCAGCGCGGGAGGAATTGGTGCGCCGCCTTACCAGCCTTCAAGACAATACCGATTGGACAGTTGCTGTGGTCTTTGATGGCACCGGAGTTAAGCCTTCGAGTGATGGCACCCCGGATGGCATCGCTGTCTTTTATTCGAAGTCTGGGCAGACCGCAGACTCAATCATCGAGCGACTCGCAGCGAAATACTCGACCGACTACGAAGTGACCGTTGCCACCGATGACCGGATGGAGCGCACGACGGCCGAGGCTTTTGGGTCGTTCACCATCTCTGCACTGCAACTTCGCGCCGAAGTCGATTCGGCTGTGAACTCGGTACGGGAGACAATTCGTCGCCTGAGCCGCTGATTTTGCAAAAAGAAGATTATTCCTTTTTGCAAATGGCTGTTTAACCTCCCGCAACTATGTTGAAAACAGGAATCGTCGGGCTCCCGAATGTCGGAAAATCCACTCTCTTCAATGCGGTCACGCGCACACGCAAGGCGCACGCTGCCAATTTCCCTTTCTGCACGATCGAGCCGAACGTCGGCATCGTGAATGTGCCAGATGAACGTCTGCAAAAACTTGCCGATCTTTCGAAGTCCGAAAAAATCCTGCCCGCCGCAATCGAGTTCGTGGATATCGCAGGCCTTGTGGCTGGCGCAAGCGAAGGGGAAGGACTTGGAAATCAGTTTCTGAGCCACATCCGTGAGGTGGACGCCATCATTCAAGTTGTGCGATGCTTTGAAAGTGAGGACATCCACCACGTCTCGGGTGCAGTAGATCCGGTCCGCGATATCGAGGTCATCAATACCGAGCTTATCCTCGCCGACTTAGGGGCGGTCAAAAAACGCGCCGATCGCAACCAGAAAGGAGCACGCAGCGGTGACAAGGCGGCAAAAGCCGAGCTGGCCCTTGCTGAGAAGCTTCTCCCTCATCTCGACTCTGGAAAACCAGCACTTACAGCCGATCTCAGCTCAGAGGAAAAGGAGCTCATGCACGGTTTTTTCCTACTTACATCCAAGCCAACCCTCTTCGCCTGCAATGTCGGGGAAAATGATCTCTCCCATCTTGATGGCGACTCGCCAGCAGCCAAACACGTGAAAGCTGTGCGCGAATATGCAGGCCAGCACCTCGGCTGCGAAGCCGTTGTGATCAGTGCTCAAATCGAAAGTGAACTCTCGGAGCTCCCACCAGAGGAGGCCGCGGAATTTCTAGCAGGCCTCGGAGTCAACGACAGTGGCGTGAGCCAACTCATCCAGGCCGCCTACCACCTTCTTGGCCTTCGCACCTACCTGACAACCGGCCCCAAGGAAACGCGGGCCTGGACTATCAATGCAGGTGACAAGGCCCCAGCCGCAGCTGGCGTCATTCACAGCGATTTCGAACGAGGATTCATCGCCGCACAAATCGTTTCTTTTGTCGATCTCATGGCCCTCGGTTCGGAAGCCAAAGCGCGCGAGGCTGGAAAACTCCGCTTGGAGGGGAAGGAATACGTTGTGCAAGACGGCGATGTCGTTGAGTTTCGCTTCAACGTTTAATTACAGGACGACCTTTCTGAAAGATCAGGAAAATTAGGCAGCAATTTTGTCGGGTCGCCCAATCGGACGAAAGCGGAAGCGCTCATTGTATTGCCCCCCATTGTGCTTGCGACAACATCTGATGCATGCAGCCTTCTTCCGAAGAGGCTTTACGCGGGACAATATGGTGGAGCACTCGGGACAAGCGTAGAAAAACTTCCGCGCGAAACGGCGGCGTTTAAACGGGAGTTCGTGGCAACGAGCTTCATTGGGAATCCCAAGGTCCGCACAGGCTTGGCGCCACTCATCGCCATGTGCCTCAATGCGGTGGCGACCAGCTCGGTGTTTTGCCAAAAGATGGGCCAACTCATGGCGCAACGTACGCTGCACCTCAACCGATGAGACTTCCACAAGCTTGGGATTAAGTACAACCATGCGGTCGCTCCAGACGGCAAGTCCAGCTGTAGTGCGCAGACTAGGATTCCAGAAAACACGCGCCTGCAAGCTGCGGCATCCGACTGCTTTGAGTAGCTGGTTTGCAAAATCCTCCAGAAGCGGATCATGCCGCAAGCGGCTGCGGCGGCGAGGTGGAACCAAATCCTCCGGCGAGGAGCGCACACGCTTCATCACCGAACGCCCGAAATCCATGACAAGTTGCTTGTATTTCATGCGGCTAATGCGGGTTGAAGTTTTGCCACTCGCCCAATAGCACCGATGGCAAGTTCGATGTCCGATTCCGTCGTGGCATGTCCCATGGAAAACCGGACTGTGGCTAAAGCCGTGCGGGAATCAACCCCCATGGCAATAAGAACGTGTGATGGCTGAATGGAGCCAACCATGCAAGCGGATCCACTCGAAACACACACACCCTCGAGATCGAGACCCATCAAGAGCGCTTCGCCATCAGCTCCAGGAAAACTGACGTTGAGCGTATTATAGAGTGAGCGCGAGGGATCGCCATTTCGAATGGCAAGCGGGCAAGTGGAATGAATTCCGCTCCATAGCCGCTCACGGAGCGGCACAAGACGAGAGGCATCCTCTAGGGCATGAGCCATTGTGGCTTCAGCAGCAGAAGCCATTCCCACTATGGCCGCAACATTTTCCGTTCCCGGACGCCGCGAATTCTCGTGCGAGCCACCGAATACCGTACGCGCCAACGCGATTCCTGCACGGAGGTAAAGAACCCCAACCCCTTTCGGGCCATAAAATTTATGGGCCGTAAACGAGATGGCAGAAAGCCCCGGCAACCCAGCTGTGAGTGGGATTTTTCCGAACGTCTGCACCGCATCGGTATGAAAAAACACGCTGCGTTCAGCACAGATGGACGCGAGTTCCGCAAGCGGCTGGATCGCACCGGTCTCATTGTTAGCGTGCATGATCGAGACGAGCGTGGTGTCTTTCTGAATCAGGCGAGCCAAGAGCTCAGGGTCGACAACTCCCCGGGAATCCACGGGCAGGAGGGTAACCTGAAAACCCTCAAAGTGCTGCAAGTGCTCCGCCGCGTGAAGCACGGCATGGTGCTCCACTGCGGAAATAATGATGTGCTTACCCCTCACCGCATGTGCACGGGCTATGCCGATCAATGCCAAATTGCAGGATTCTGTGCCCCCACCCGTAAAAATGATCTCGTGAGCCTTTGCCCCAAGCAGGCCCGCCATACGATCACGCGCGTCATCCACTGCAGCTCTGGCACGCCGACCCACAGCGTGAATGGATGAGGGATTCCCATACTCTCCTTCCAAGAAAGGAAGCATGGCCTCCTTCGACTCTGGAGCCAGTGGCGTAGTTGCGTTGTAGTCTAAATAAACCATTCGATATCTTCGGATGCAGGGCGTTTCGATTTATTAAGGATACGCAATTGTTTCTCCTCGTAAACTACGAGTGAGTCTGGAGGAACGCTCTGCATTAGGAAAACGTTGGCGCCTATAGTACTACGATCTCCAATTAAAGTCTCACCACCAAGAATTGTGGAGTTCGGGTAAATCGTGACACGGTCTCCGACCTCTGGGTGCCGATTCCCTCCTTTCACAATTTGTCCGGACTCGTCTTTTACAAAGCTGCGGGCTCCAAGCGTCACGCCATGATACAATTTTACACGCTTTCCGATGCGAGATGTTTCACCAATGACCACCCCAGTGCCGTGATCTATAAAAAAATACTCCCCAATTTGAGCGCCAGGATGGATGTCAATACCAGTACGCGTGTGAGCCCACTCTGTCATCATACGAGGAAGCAATGGCACACACTCGCCGTAGAGCACGTGGGCGCACCGCTGGATCGCAATAGCCTCAAGGAATGGATAGGATAAGATGATTTCTTCATTACTCGAAGCGGCAGGGTCACCCTCGTAGGCCGCCAGAATATCAGTTCGCAACAATTCACGCACCGCAGGCAGACGTTCAAGAAAACGCATCAACACCTCGCTTGCTGAGCATAGCAGGGAGTCAGGACAGCTTACGGAAAGGCCTTTCGCAATCTGATCCTCAAACTGCTCCGAGAGTGCGCGGAGTCGCTCACGCGTGATGATCGCCAAGTCGTTTTTGTGAATGGGACGCTCATCATGAAAACCTGGAAACAGAAACTGCAGCAACTGCTCGCAGAGATTATCCATTGCACGCTTAGAGGGCAGGTTGTGGCGATCTGTATTGTTCAACCCTCCTACCTCATTGTAGGAGGCGAGAATTCCCTTTGCGATCTCATCCAAACGGCTTTGCATGGACAAATACTATCGGCTCGGGGAGGCTATTTGCGAGCTAATTGGGGACACCTAAGAATCGACGTTGGATTTCTCTCCAGAGCCCTTCCCATCCAACAAAAAAAACGCGCCGATCGAGTCGGCGCGTTCAGAAAATAGATTGAGTAAAAATGCTCAGTTCGCCTCGACTGGAACAACGTTCACGCGGCGGCCGCTGCGATCAAATTTGACATGGCCATCCACTAGAGCCCAGATCGTGTAGTCCCGACCGAGACCCACATTGCTGCCGGGCTCGAATTTTGTTCCGCGTTGACGGAGAATAATGTTTCCGGCAATGACCGATTCGCCGCCAAATTTTTTAACGCCGAGACGCTTGCTGATACTGTCGCGTCCATTTTTGACGCTGCCTTGTCCTTTTTTATGAGCCATAAAAAGTTACTTAGTTGAGATGGATTCGATTTTGAGTGTAGTGAGACGGCGGCGGTGACCGACCGTACGATGATAGCCTTTGCGGCGGCGGAATTTGAAAGCGATGACCTTGTCGTCTTTGAACTGATCGAGCACGGTGGCTTTTACTTTGGCTCCGTCCACAAACGGAGCTCCGACCTGAAGATTGCCACCGTCGGAGACGAGCAAGACTTCGGAGATTTCAAGTGCCGCGCCGGGTTCGACATCGAGTTTCTCGACGTCGATCTCATTGCCGGATTCAACGCGGTATTGTTTCCCGCCTGTTTGGATGACTGCGTATGCCATAAATTTTTCCTATTGAATAAGGGTTGAAGAAAATGAAGGAACTAGGAAAATTAGCAAGCGTAAAAATACGGATTAGAGAAAAAAAGTTTAAACATGCCTCAAAAGAAAACACGCGTTTTGATACTCGGTGCGCACGGAAGACTGGGCGGTTCGTTGCAAGCATGCTGGTCGGAATCCCACGATGTGACTGGATTCGCGCGCCCCGCGCTAGATGTTTCAGATTTGAAATCCCTAAAGAATTTACTCGGCAATCTGGAGTTCGATGTCCTCGTGAATGCCACCGGACTTACCAATGTGGACCGGTGCGAATCAGCGCGCGAGGAAGCCAATCTGGTTAATACCCTCGCCCCGGCGGTCATGGCGGAATGCGCTTCACAGCAAGGCGCCCGGCTTATTCACTTCAGCACGGACTATGTTTTCAATGGAGAAAAGCACGAGCCTTACACCGAGGACGATATCCCTTCCCCATTGGGATGGTACGGACTTACAAAGCTCGAAGGGGAGCGTCTCGTACAAGCCTCTGATCCGTTGCACATGGTTGTGAGAGTCTCTTGGGTCTTCGGGCCAGCCAAACCCTCATTCGTAGATTCTCTGATCCAACGCGCACTTCACGATGTGCGTGTGGAAGCCGTTGATGACAAATTTTCATCTCCCACGTCGGCCACAGATGCCGCCCAATGGTTGGAAGTTTTTTTTGATCCTTCAATGCCGGGCGGGCTATATCACGCCTGCAACAGTGGCCAATGCTCATGGCGCGAATATGGGACTAAGGCGCTTGAGTACGGAGCAGCAGGAGGCTTAATTTTTCGAACAACTCGAGTGGAGCCGATCCGACTGGCCGACATGAAACAATTCATTGCACCGCGCCCAGTTTATTCGATTCTCTCCACTCGCAAACTGACCGAAGCAACAGGCCACACGCCACGACATTGGCAGGAAGCGCTGCGCGATTACATTCTCAAAAAATATGCACCGATTTCATCTCCGTCCTGATCACTGGGAATCCGCCACGCTCGATGCGGAGGAATCCCACCACTGCCTAAATGTCCTGCGCCTTTCCGAGAGCGACCGTGTCACGGTTTTCGATGGGGCCGGCCGCGAAGGCCAAGCTATAATTGCATCCACTGCCGGATCCAAAGCGACATTAAAAATTTCCTCCACATCGACAGCTCCTCCCCCTCTCTGCGAGATCACATTAGCCCAAGCTATTCCAAAGGGGAAAAATATGGATCTGATCGTCCAGAAGGCGGTGGAACTGGGCGCTGCGCGGATCGTCCCGCTTCTCTCGGATCGCACTATTGTCCAAATCGAAGCGAGCGAAGTTGCAAAAAAACGAGAAAAATGGTCCGTCATTGCCTTGGAGGCCTGCAAGCAGTGCGGTCAAAATTATCTTCCCGAGGTCGCCAACCCAGTCTCAACAAAAATCTTTGCAGAGCAGTTGGACAAAGCCGACCTGCACCTCATCGCTTCGCTCCAACCAGATGCAAGGCCAATAAAAACAGTCCTTGCCGAATGCACGCAATTGCCCAAGCGAGTCACCATTTTTGTGGGACCCGAGGGAGATTTCACTCCAGCAGAAATCGCAATGGCCAAAAGCTATGGGTGCCAGCCAGTGACACTCGGACCGATCATCCTGAGAACTGAAACGGCAGCCATCTATTGTATGAGCGTTCTCGGACACGAACTCTTTAGCCCCCGCCAGATATAGGTGGCGGCTCGCCGAGCATTGGAGGCAGGGGCTCGGGGAGCAATTCTTGGTTAGGCTCTTCAGGCATTGAAGCCGGAGAGGGAAGCGACTGCTTCACTGCAGGAGGCTTCGCGCGCACAGGCTCAGGCTTCGTAAAAAATGGCTGGAAATAAACCCATGCACCCAGAAGCGCGATCGGCCAAACGACTGCAATCATTGCAAGGCTCAAGGCAAACGACGCTTTGCGGGAAACACCTCCCATCTGCAAGCGAGCCAACTCGCGTTCCTTCTCTGCAATCAGCTCAACGCAGGCAAGTCGCTGAGCCGACCTCTCGCGAAAGGTCGGCGCAATCGTCTTGAGCCGCTCCAACGAATAGTGAGAGAGACCTGACCGCGCATTCTCAACAAGCTCAAACTCTGTGTCGTCCATCGCAGGCAACACTCAAGCAGCCTCCCGCCATCCGGGGCAAAGTATTTCTGGTATAAAACAAGAGGCTCCCCCTAGCGGGAGAGCCTCTGAATCATTTGATATCTATCGTGGCTTGGAGCCGAACTTATTGGAGCAATCGCAGGATCGACTGGGTGGCTTGGTTGGCTTGTGCGAGCATCGCTGTGCCAGCCTGCTGCAGGATGTTGTAGCGGGCCAGTTTCGTGCTCTCGTCGGCCACGTCCACATCAATGATGCGGCTGTTGGCTGCTTCCAAGTTGGTCTTGTTCACCGCAAGCATATCGGCGGCGAAGGTCAACCTCGACTGCTCTGCTCCATTGTTGGCGCGGATTGTCGCAAGGTTTTGGATCGCTGTTTGGATGGTGGATACAGCAGCTGTTGCATTAGCAAATGAGCTAATATTCATACCTGTGGTATCAGTCGTTCCAACGGAGAAGCTGATGAACTCCAAATCGGCTTGGGTGATACCAACGGTCTGTGCCCCATCATGGGATGTGACGGTAGCCATTGTGGTCGCAAAATCCAACCCTGCGGACCCAGCAGATGCACCACCACTGAAGAGACTGATGCCATTGAACTTCTCGCTCAACATGAGGTTGAGTTGGTTCTTCAGAACGTCCAGCTCTGTGTCGTACAAAGCCAAGTCGTTGGTGGATTTGGTAACGTCTTGGGCCAGTGTAGCCAATTCCGACATACGGTTAAGAACCTTGTCAGCTGTCTTCATCACGCCGTCCTGAGTTTGCAGGAAGGAGATGGAATTTTGGACGTTGGCTGAGGTTGCTTCCGTGCGGCGGATCGATGCACTCATCTT
>VFJO01000026.1 GCA_009886045.1 Verrucomicrobiota bacterium | reverse complement strand
TTCATGATTTCGTCGAAGTCAGGAATTTCGCCGAAGAACATGGGGCCGAGCATGGCTTGGTAATCGGAGCGCCAGTTGGCAAGGTGGTCAGTTGGCGGGCTAAGTCGGAAGGTGCCAGGTTTGTGCGTCGAGTAGTCCACCCACGCGTAGCGGAAGAAGATTTCTCGGTGCTCGGCGACACGCTGGAAGAGAGCGGTATTCGCCAGTGCCCGCTCACCAACGCCGGCACGGAGCAGGCACCAAAGATCGTAGTAATGCCGGGCCATGCGGAGCTTTCGCGGCTTGTCGTGAGGGCGGAAGGTTTCTTCGTGCAGCAGGCAGGCTTTTTCCCAGAAGGTGCGTTCGGCGGCGAGGACACGAACAGGAAATGGACCCTCTGGCATCAACTGCGGGAAGCGCTCGGCGAGGTAAGGCTGAATGGGGCATTCCGAGTTTGGCCAGTCGTCGGAGCGCGCGCCGAGTTCGATTTTGACCACGGGCTTGATGTAGCCCGCCTCATTTTCAAATGCCGATGGATAGTGAAGGAGCAGGCATTGCCCGTCTGGCATGTCAGGATCGACTTCAAGCTTACAAGCCGCGTCGTCGCCGAGCGCGGTGGCGATACGGGTAGCGAGAGCGGGTTGCAACGAGCCTTGCACCCATTGGCGGCTTGAGGCCATGAGGGCTTCGAGTCGGGCTTTGCGCTGTTTGTTGCTGGGGGCCTTGTCGGGGGCGGCATCGCCGCCGAAGCCGAGGGCTTCCTTCTCCACGATGAGGTCGATGTCCTCGGAGAAGCGCCGGATGAGTTTCCACGCCTTTGAGAGCGAGGTGCCTCCTTTGAATGTGAGGTGTTCACCGATGCCTGGGAGTGAGAAGAGTTCGCGCAGTGTCCAGCAAACCCAGAGGTCTTTCTCAACGCTCTGGGCATGAAGGTGCATCTCGTCTTGTAGTTCGATGCAGGCTTTTCTCTGCCGCTCTGGGGGGCTATGAAGAAATGCGTCCACTCAGGCGGTTTTGGGTTGGTTAGAGATTTGACGGAAAATATTCGCAATCCATGCCGGAGCACAGGCCGCGTCGGCAGGAAGCGCGGCAATGTCGGCGGGCGAGAGATTGCGGCGGAGTCTGGCGATGATGTCCTCGTCCACGAATCGTTTTCCAATCCAGCGCAAGGCGAGGATCACGAGTGCGCTGGTCGGGTTCCGGGTGGATACGAACCTCGGTGATACATGGCGAAGCAGAAGGTGGCCTTTTCCGCGGCTCACTGAACGGCTGCGGCCTGTGGTCAGGAGCATGGGGCGCATTGGCACTTGATCTGTGAGCCCAAGCGCATTGGCGGCGTGAGCACCTGTTGAGAAAATGCGTGAGTTATCACGGCGGGTGATCGCGTTGTGAAACGAGCCGGTATCCGGTCCCAGAACGCCAAGCAAAGAATCCACCACAGGCACATGGTAAAGGCCCCGCCCGGCACGGCGAAGGTGGTGGGCGCTGCAGTTGCGGGAGAGCGCTTTGTCCACAGCAGCGCGGGAGCCAAGATCCAGAAAATCCGCCGGTGCCCAAACGTGATCTTTCTTCCCGGATAGGATTCGGGCGAGGATGGCGGCATCGATGGAGTCGGCATGCTTCTTCATAGCGTCATTATATTTCGTCAGAAATATGTATCAAACTTCTGACAAAAGCAAGTTTCGATCTGGTAAGCCTGAACCAAGCCGGAATCGGAGCGTTCAGGATTTGATGAAGCGCTTCAAAAATTCCTGCACAAGGTTGTCCAACGAACCGATGCTTCCGCGATGAAGGCTGGGCGGGCACATGCAGCCATTGCTACACTGCATGCCGGTTTCGAATCGGAGCTCGCCAGTGCCGGGATCCAAATCCAGAAACAAAACGGTGGAATCCGCCTCGCCACCGCTGAACCTCTCGTCTTCACCCACATCCACCTTGCTCCCATCTACAAAACTGATTGGCTCACCGACATACGGCTTGGCAATATCCAAGACCAGCGTTTCTCCATTTTTGAGCTTTGCCTCGAGCTCGGGAAAACGATGCTCCCGCTCGAATCGCGGGAGATTATCCCAATCCTGTTCGTAGAATTCTTCGCGTTCCGATTCTCGGGCAAGGATCGCCGTTCAGGAGGGAGAGGATGTCGGTGAAGGAATCGGCGATGAGGAAAATTGTGTGAATCTCTACTCGGAAAGATGAGAGTGAACGCGTGAGGAGAACTTGGGAATCACAGCCCCGTAGCGGATCAGGACATCTTCTGTTTCCATCCTCCGGCGCCCGGCGATCTCACCGAGGACGGAGATGACTTGGCTGGGCTCAATCTCAAAAAGAGTCACAAGATAATCGTCGGGATGCATGGCGACGATACCATGATCTTGAAGGTTGTCGTTTTTGAAATGCCGCAAGTTGAAGGTCAGAATCACAGGGCACCCGCCACAAATTGCCGCTGCCAGCACCCACTCCTGCACCGCTTACGAAGGATGACATGGTGTTGGTGGAAGGTGGCGCGCTGCCGGATACCTCGGAGTTGGCAGGAAAGTCGGTGAAGTCATTTTACATCGCCCGCACGGAGGTAACCTGGCTGGAGTGGACGAAGGTGAGGGGATGGGCATCGGACCACGGCTACGATATTGGAAATGTGGGTAAGGGCAGCGGGAACGACCATCCGGTGAGGGATGTGAATTGGTATGATTGCGTGAAGTGGTGCAATGCGCGGAGCGAGATGGCAGGCCTAACGTCGTTTTCCAAGTCGAGGGCAAGGTATATCGGAGCGGGGAGTATGGCAAAGAGGGATCGGGCGCAGTGACACAGAGTGCGAGCGCAAATGGGTCTCGACTTCCAAGCGAGGCGGAGTGGGAGTGGGCGGCTCGAGGAGGCGTGGAAAGCCGAGGCTACAAGTATAGCGGGAGCGATGATTTGAATGCGGTGGGTTGGTTTCGAGGAAACTCGAAAGGAGCGGCCGTAGATTTGGGAAGTGTGGCACTGAAAAAACATGCAGAACTTTTCAAGGATTGGACCGCCGAAGAAAAGCAGACTCTCGTGGGGCTTGGCACTTGGCCTGTAGGTCAAAAAGGAAGAAACGAACTCGATCTGCAGGATATGAGCGGGAATGTGTGGGAGTGGTGCTGGGATCTCAATGGCTCCTACCGTCGCATCCGCGGCTGCGGCTGGGACGGCAATGCGGACTACTGCACTGTCGCCTACCGCGGCAACAGCCTCTACCCGGACGACCGCAACATCGACATCGACTTCCGTCTGGCCCGCAGTTCGGGAAACTAACCTTCCGGAGCTCAAGGGAAAGTCAGAAGGATGAAGGATGAAGATGCCGGAGGCTGGCCGTGCTTGGAGGCGGAGCCGGAAAGCTGGCTGGCCGGAGGCGGCGGTTACGCAAAGCTGGTGGGAAAACAAAACCAGTAGACTTATCAATGCAAAACGCAGCTTTTCACGCTTGAAACAGCGGGAACAAAGGATTGCCACACGCCTCCATGCGCCTTTTCGAGTTGCACCGCTGCCATCGCAGAAATGCCCTTGAGTTTATCCTCAATAGGCGGTTATTTTTAAGACGGGTTGAGCAGTCATTAAAAATTTAAAGAGGAGATTTCCGGACTTCGGATTTTACTTCGCCGTCGTGGAATCTCGTGGTGAGTTCTTTCAAATTCATCGCCTCTTTTGCGGAGCGGAGAATTTGCCCATTTCCATCCATCGTGATGGTGTAACCTCGCGCCAAGGCCGCCGAGGGGTTCAGCGCGCGGAGGACGGCTGCATTCTGGGAGAGGGTCGACTTTTCGTGTTGCAGCCGGGTGTGGGCGCGGCGTTCGAGGGTGTCTCGGTGGCTCGCGAGTCGGCGGGAGAGCTCCGAGATTTTCAGATCCGGGCGATGGCCCGCAAGAATCCGGGCTTGGCGCTCGAGCAGAAGGCGAAGTTGGTGGGGGGCTGAATCCGCCGTGGATTGGAGATCTTCGAGGAGGCGGTCGAGGGTCTGTTGTTTCTCCTGCAAAATCCGGCGAGGTTCGAGGAAAAGGGCGGTTCTTTGGAAGGAGAGGAGCTGACTGCGAAGCCCATCGAGATGCGCCAGAACAGGTCTTCCGAGACGCGCGGCGAAGTGCTGGAGCCTGTCGAGCAATTCACCGGAGTCGGCGGAGAGGATTTCAGCGGCGGCGCTGGGGGTGGGTGCGCGGAAGTCGGCTGCGAAATCGCAGATCGTGAAATCGATTTCATGGCCTACGGCACTCACAACGGGGACAGGGCTTTCCGCGACGGCTCGGGCCACGGTTTCTTCGTTGAATTCCCAGAGGTCCTCCAGGCTTCCGCCGCCTCGCGTCACCACGAGAACATCGAAGGGAGGCAGTCCTGTGGCAAGTGGATCGCCAAGCAAGCGGATGGCCTCGGCAATCTCGGCGGCGGCGCCTTTTCCTTGGACCCTGACGGGAAAGATAACGACTTCGATGCCGCGCTGGCGGCGGTGCAGGACATTCAGAAAGTCCTGAATGGCCGCACCTGTCGGGGAGGTCACCACGCCGATGCGGCGAGGGAACTTGGGAAGTGGGCGTTTTTTGCCGGGGGCGAAGAGTCCCTCCGCGTCGAGTCGGCGTTTGAGCTCCTCAAATTTGGCCTGCAAGGCGCCGACGCCACGCTCTTGGACTCGGCGGACGATAATCTGGTAGTTTCCGCGCGGCTCGTAAACGGTGAGCGAGCCTTGGATTTGAACATGCACGCCGTCAGCGAAGTTCATGCCGCGCAGTTGGGCCGTCTGACCTGCAAAGAGCACACAGGCGATCTGTGAACTGGCATCCTTCAGGGTGAAATAGGCGTGGCCGGAGCTTTGGCGCCGGAGATTGGAGACTTCGCCTTCGACCCAAACTTCGCCTATGCCGTCCTCGAGGAGGCCGCGGACTTTTCGAGTCAGGGCCGTGACGGTCAGAACAGCCGGCTCGGCTGGCTTGGGGGCTGGTTTGGGTTTGGAAGTGGTTCCTTTCAGGTCGAAGTCGAGTTGCATGGCGAGGGGTTGAGTGAAGAGGTGATGCGCTCGGCAAGGGCGAGGCTGATGCCTGGTACGACGGCGAGCTCCGTGACCGGGAGGGACTTGATGCGCTCTACAGATCCGAATTTTTCAAGAAGTAGACGCTTGCGATTTGCGCTCACACCAGGAATGGCATCAAGCTGGCTTTCTCGGACACGCTTTTTGAGTAGCAGACTGTGATAACCATTGGCTGTGCGGTGTGCCTCGTCGCGGATGCGCTGCAGGAGTCGCAAGGCTCCACTATCTTGCGGAAGGCGCATGGGTAGCGGGCGGCCGGGGCGGTGGATTTCCTCAAATTCCTTCGCCAGACCGATAATCGGCACATTTTGGAGGCCAAGGCGCCTGAGTTCACCGCAGGCGCTGGAGAGTTGGCCGCGTCCGCCATCGACAATAATGAGGTCGGGGATGGCAGTGGCGTTTGCGTTCTCGGACTCGCGCAGGATGCGTCCGTAGCGGCGGCGTACAACCTCGGCCATGCTGGCGAAGTCGTCCTGTCTGGTGAGGCCTTTGATCCGATAGGTGCGGTAGCCAGCGCGGTCGGGCACGCCGTCGCGGAAGCGCACCATGGAAGCCACAATATGCGTCGAGGAGATATTGGATATGTCGAAGCACTCCATGACTCGGGGAGGGGAGGGGAGGGCGAGCGCGGCTTGGAGCGCGGTGACATCTGCTTCCGGGTTTATCGTCGTTGGCAGCGACTTGCGAGTGAACCTTGTGGTCGGGCGGGTTGTTGTTTTGAGGTCCTCGAGAAGGTTGCGAAGCTGGGCGGCTTTTTCGAAATCCATCTTCTCGGCGGCGGCCTTCATTTCAGATTCGACCTGATCGAGCATTTCGCGGCCTTGGCCTTCAAGAAACTCGCAAGCGGATTCCACGCGCGTTAGGTAATCTTCGCGTGTGATCTTCCCAATGCAGGGTGCGCTGCAGTTTTTGATCACATGGTCGAGGCAGTGCTTAAAATCGGATTCGTCCGGTTCGAGTGGGCGGCAGGAACGAATGCCGAATCGCTTGCGTATCGCGTCCAGCGTGCTGCGAAGAGCTCCCGCATTGGCAAAGGGGCCGAAATATCGGGCTCCGTCCTCCTTGCGCATGCGGGTGAGGCCAAAGCGCGGCATGGGCTCGGAGAGGTGGACTCGAACGAGCAGGAATCGTTTGTCGTCGCGAAAGCTGATGTTGTATTTCGGTCGGAATTCCTTGATGAGGCGGCCTTCGAAAAGCACGGCTTCGGCATCACTGCGGACGATGTGGTATTCGAGGTTCCACACACTGTCGATGAGGGCGCGTGTTTTTAGATCTGCTGAAAATTTGCGCGATGGCATGAAGTAGCTGCTTACGCGTTTGCGGAGGTCCTTCGCTTTGCCGACATAGATGACATGGTCCAATCGGTCGCGCATCACATAGACGCCGGGTTTGTGTGGCATGTCGCGGAGGATTTCTTGAAAATCGGCACGCGGCTTATGATTGCTCATGATGAGAAGATGGGGCTTCGGGGGTATCGATGCAAGAGAGCTACAGGCAGACGTTCAGATATTCGAGCACCTTGGCGAAGGGTACCGCTTGCAACGTGCCGAAGGCGTCGTGCCGCGTCAGGCGGTCGCGGCTTACGGCGGGGCTCGAGATGCCGCAGAGGAAGCGAGCGAGTTGGCGCTTTGCCCGCAAGGCGGCGTGGCCTTCGGCGCGCAGGTTGGTGATGACCTCGACATCGGCTTGGCTTATGTCGGCATCAGCTCCTTTTGGCAGAGGCGACGCCGTTTCTCCTCGGCATCGGCCGCAGTGCCCGCAGTCGGAGTCTGTTTTTTCGCCAAAGTAGTTGAGGAGTCGTCGGACGGAGCACCCAGGGGCGGAGGCAAACTGGACAATTCCATCAAGGCGGCCCAAGTCCTGTTTTTCTCGGGAGGTGAAAAGGCCATGCAGCCAAGTTGCGATCTCGTGAGGATTCTGCTCCTTGGCTCTGGGAAGGAGGCGGAATCTGTGACGCAGGCCGGAGGGCTTGATCTCGATATCACCCGCCTCCTCAAGATAGCTCAGGGCTTTGAGAATGCGCTCGCGGGATTCGCCGATTTTTTCTGCGGAGGCCTCCAGATCGATGGTCAGGAGTCGCGTGCCGCGCTTCCCGGAGGCGAAGAGGCTCTGCAAAAATTTCTGCCTCTCGGGCTTGTGCCCCGCGATGACGCGATCCTCTGGGTGTCGAAAGGCGATTTGCAGGGTCGCATAAAAGAGTCCGGCTGGTTCCAGGATTTTGTCTTTTTCGAGGTAGGTGATGACGGTTTCCAGAACGAGCGGGCGGATGTCCGTGGTTCGAGAAATATCGTAGCGGCTGATGTCGAATTCGTCGCCTTGGCGCAGCAGGTGGTCGACGAGATGGCGCAGGGCCTGCTCCTCGGGCGTGTCGCCGAGGATGAAGTTTTGGAGAACGGTGAGATCGTCCGCACAGGCGAGCATCTCGCAGTGTGATGGCTGGCCGTCACGGCCGGCGCGTCCGATTTCCTGTTGGTAGTTCTCGAGCGTCTTGGGGAGATTGAAATGGAAGACCGAACGGATATTCGCTTTGTCGATGCCCATGCCGAAGGCAATCGTCGCCACGATGACATCGCAGCGGCCCTGCATGAAGTCGTCTTGGGCCGTGGCGCGGACATCGTTTGCGAAGCCGGCGTGGTAGGCTTTTGCCCGAATGCCCGCCCGCTGCAGGCTCCCTGCCACGCTCTCTGCCGTATGCTGGAGGGTGACATAGACAATCGCGGGAAATGGCTTTTTGGCTTTGAGGCTATCGATCAAGAAATCCAAGCGCCGGTCTGCGGAGACGGGTGAGATATGCAGGGCGAGGTTTGGGCGGTGGAAGGAAGTTTGCACATGGTCTTTCTTGCCAATGCGGAACGCTTCGCGGATTTCCTTCGAGACAGCAGGCGTTGCTGTAGCAGTGAGAGCCAGAACGCGCGGGATGCGGAATTTTTTGGCTAGAGCGGCCAGACGAAGATACTCGGGGCGGAAATTATGTCCCCACTCCGAAATACAATGTGCCTCGTCGATGGCCAGCATGCTGATGTCTGCGCGCTTGATCTTGGCGATGAAGGTCTCGCTCACAAAGCGCTCCGGAGCGACATACAGGAGTTTGAGTTTTCCAGATGAGAGCCCCTCGTAAATGGAAGCCGTCTCCGATGGGGTGAGCGTGGAATCGAGGCGTGCTGCGGCTATACCGCGATTTTGTAGCACATCGACTTGATCCTTCATCAGAGCAATCAAGGGCGAGACGACCAAGGTGACGCCCTCCATGAGGATCGCGGGGAGTTGATAGCACAGGGATTTTCCTCCCCCGGTAGGGAAGACTGCCAGTGCTGAGCGGGCGTCTAGGATTGTCTCGATCACTTGGCGCTGACCCTCTCTGAAATTCGAATGCCCAAAATACTTCAGCAGTTCTGCTTCCAATCCGGTGTGGTGAGGTTCCATTCTCCCACCTAGTAGAGCGTAGTCTCCACGGCTTCGCAATGTCGCGAAATCGGTTCAGCAAAAGCTTGGCGTGTGGGTGGAAAAGCCGTCATTGTGAGGAATAGCTCCATGCAGCAATATCACCGCCTCCTCCGCCTCGTTCTTGATGAGGGCCGATTTAAAGCCGACCGCACGGGCACTGGTACCTATTCTGTGTTTGGTGCTCAGGAGCGCTTTGATCTGCGTGAGGGATTCCCCCTCCTGACGACGAAAAAACTGCACCTGCGCTCAATCATTCATGAGCTCCTCTGGTTCTTGAAGGGCGATACCAACACCGCCTACTTGCGCGAGCATAATGTCACCATCTGGGATGAGTGGGCCGATGAAAATGGCGATCTCGGACGAGTCTATGGCGCCCAATGGCGAGACTGGCGAGGAGCGGATGGCATTACGGTCGATCAGATAGCTCGAGTCGTTCAGGACATCCAAAAAAACCCTGACAGCCGGCGACTGGTGGTTTCGGCCTGGAACCCCGCAGAGCTCCATCTTATGGCTCTTGCTCCTTGCCATGCGCTTTTTCAATTTTACGTTCAGGAGGGCGAACTCAGCTGCCAACTCTACCAACGCAGTGCCGACCTCTTCCTCGGTGTACCATTCAATATCGCCTCTTATGCGCTTCTCACTCTCATGGTCGCACAGGTTTGCGATCTCAAGCCTGGTACCTTTGTTCACACTTTTGGCGATCTTCATCTTTATGCCAACCACCTCGAGCAGGCTCGCCTGCAACTCACTCGCGAGTGCCGCGCTCTGCCGCGCATGGTCCTCAACCCCGAGCGCAAGCATCTTGAAGATTTTATTTTTGAGGACTTCACTCTTGAAGGCTATGATCCCCACTCGGCGATAAAGGCGCCGATATCCATTTGATTCATGATCGCCATCGCTGCCATGTCCCGCAATAGAGTCATCGGAGCCGATGGCAAAATTCCTTGGTACATCTCGGAGGATCTTAAGTTTTTTAAACGCACCACGCTTGGCCATATCATCGTCATGGGACGAAAAACCTACGACTCGCTTGGGAAGCCACTCCCCGGTCGTGAGAACTGGGTGCTCTCGCGAGGTGCGCAAATTGAGGGGGTCACCATGCTGCGTAGCCTTGCTGCCATTCAAGAACCCTCCGATGGTCGGAAACTCTACATCATCGGCGGAGCCGAACTTTACACCGCCTTGCTACCAGCCTGCTCTGAGCTTCTCCTCACTCACGTGGAGAATGAGGTCGAGGGGGATACGTTTTTCCCAGATTTTGAAAACAACTTTGATGCGGGCGAAGTCGTGCTGTCTGGTGAAGGCTACCAGATCCGCCGCCATCTCAGGAAGTAACGGACTTCTCTTGTTGAGCGTTTCTACAACCCCTCGAAGTGGGCGATATGTCGGAAGAGATCGTATCGGGAATCGATCTGAGCTCTGTCCACCGTTTTCAGACGTTCCAGGCTGAAGGCTTCCACATTATAGCTGGCGAGAACGCTTCCATAGACGACTGCTTTTTTTAGGTGCTCGAAGGTCACCTCTCCATCTTTGACCGTCGAGGCGAGGTAGCCAGCGAGACCTCCTGCAAAGGAGTCTCCAGCTCCCGTGGGGTCATGGATGTCCTCGAGCGGATAGGCTGGACAGCTGAAGTACTTGGCCTCAGGGCCGAAAAGAAGGCAACCGTGTTCGCCTTTCTTGATCGCAACAAATTGGGGGCCCATAGCGCGGATTTTTTTACCGGCTCTGATCAGGCTGGTCTCGCCAGTAAACTGACGAGCTTCGCTGTCATTTAGAATGAGCATGTCAACGCGGGCGACCAGTTTTTCCAAGGATTCTTTCGCGATGTTGATCCACAGGTCCATCGTATCGGCAATGACGAAACGTGGTTGGCTGACTTGGTTCAGGACGTGGTGCTGGAGATCGGGAGCGATGTTTGCCAACAATACAATGGGAGTCGCGCGGTAGCCGTCGGGGAGGGTGGGGGTGAAATGCTCAAACACGTTCAGCGCAACGGAACGCGTTTCGCGTACGTTCATGTCCCACATGTATTCTCCCGACCAGCGGAAGGTCTCACCGGGCACAATTTGGAGGCCGCCTAGGTCAATCCCACGGCGCCGGAAAAGCTCGATGTGCTCTTGCGGAAAATCTTCCCCAACAATCCCGACGAGATTTACGGGGCTGAAATTTGATGCCGAGACGGCTCCATACGAAGCCGACCCGCCAAGCAAGTTTTTGTGCTCGGCGAGTTGAGTTTTGATGTCATCCAACGCGATTGATCCTACGATTAGAACTGGCATAGTCTTGATATATTGCTGGCTTAAAGCCTCCTCTGCGAGAAAAATAGCTTCGTCTCAAGAGTGTTGCAGACGCTCCATGCTTCCTGAAGCCATAAAAGTGCTAGGAGGCGTGGATTATTTTTTAACTGCCGCCTTGACGATTTCTGAGAAAGCGAGCGGTTCTAGGCTTGCCCCTCCGACCAAGGCGCCATCGATATCGGGCTGGCCGAGGAGCGTTGCCGCATTGGCTGGCTTGACGCTGCCGCCATATTGGATTCGTACCTTGGCAGCCGTGGCGGCATCGGTGATTTCAGCGAGAACAGCACGGACATGGGCATGGGCATCTTGGGCTTGTTCCGGAGTTGCATTGCGACCTGTTCCTATCGCCCACACGGGCTCGTAAGCAATCACGACATCGTTCATTTGTGCAGGCGTGACCCCTGCAAGGCTCCCTCGAAGCTGGGTTTCAAGAACGTCTTTTTCGCGTCCAGCGTCGCGTTCTTCAAGCGTCTCTCCAACGCAGAGAATCGGGCGAAGGCCGCTTGTAAGAGCAACCAGGACTTTTTTATTAATGAGGGCGTCTGTCTCGCCAAAAATCTGGCGGCGTTCGCTGTGGCCGAGAATGACGTAGCGCACAAAGAGTTCACGCAACATCGCAGGGCTGATTTCTCCGGTAAATGCGCCAGACATCTCGATATACATATTTTGCGCCCCGAGGCGGATTTTTTGCGATCCTCCCAAGATTTCAGAGAGCTTTGCGATCGCGGTGAATGGCGGAGCAATGATGATGTCGACTCCATTGACCTCATCTACGTGGCTTCGAAAATTTTCAAGATAGCTGACCGTTTCAGCCACGGTCATGTTCATCTTCCAGTTAGCGGCGATAATTTTTTTGCGCATTTTTAAAATTCAGCTTCTTTTCCTAGCTTCCTGTTCCCGATTCGGCAATACGGATCAACCTTTGGAAAATTTTTAAAAACGGAATTTCATTTTGGTAGGCGCCTGCTATTTGTCTTTTGATCAATGCCCCCATCCCTTCTTTCCCCAGTTCCTTCCGTTACAGGCACGGCCGTTCTTTCTCCTCTCACGCCTCTGTGCACCTCCAAGTTTTTAGAAGGTTTTTTCATAACTACTCAGGTAGCCCTCGTCACCATTTTTTCTAAAAAAAACCGGATATTTTTAGCTGGACTCACTTTGAGAAAGGCTCTATTTTTGCATCCATGGCAAGCGGCATG
>VFJO01000327.1 GCA_009886045.1 Verrucomicrobiota bacterium | reverse complement strand
TTTTTAGAAAAAATGGTGACGAGGGCTACCTGAGCAGTTACGTTACAAATTCGTAGCAAAGGCATATTTCACTACCTCGGACCTTCTCCCTGCTTAGGTCATTTTGAGCAGAGGAGAGCCGCTAGCTTTACGCCTCGCCGATCTCCGCTTTGAGATACTGGGCGATGAGATCGGCGTGTTGATCGATGAGTTCTTGTTCGCGGCCTTCGATGAGGAGGCGGATTTTAGGTTCGGTGCCGGAGTAGCGGAGCAGGACGCGTCCTTTGCCGTTGAGGGCGGCTTCGGCTTCGGCGAGAAGGGTCTGAATTTGAGGCAGGGTCTCGAGGGGCGGCTTGTCTTTGACGCGGAGGTTGCGCTGGGCCTGCGGGTATTTTTTGAGAACCTTTTTGAGTTCGCTGAGTGGCTTGCCGGTTTCGATCATGACGCGCAGGATTTGGAGCGCGCTGACGATGCCGTCGCCTGTGGTGGCGTAGTCGCGGAAGATCATGTGTCCGCTCTGCTCGCCGCCTACATTGTGTCCATCGCGCAGCATGGCTTCGATGACGTAGCGGTCTCCTACCTTGGTTCGCAGGATTTTCCCGCCGTGGGCTTCGAGGGTTTCGTCGAGGCCGAAGTTGCTCATGATCGTAGAAACGAGGGTGCCACCTTCCAAGCAACCGCGTTGCAGGTAGTCCACCGCGGCTATGGCCATGATTTCATCACCATCCACGAGGTCGCCATTTTCATCGCAGAGGAGCACTCTGTCGGCGTCGCCGTCGTGCGTGATGCCGATGTGAGCCTTGCATTCTTTAGTGAGCTTTTGGATTTGCTCGGGGTGGGTGCTGCCACAGTGGGTGTTGATGTTTGTGCCGTTCGGGTGGTTGTTGATCACGACGAGGTCGGCACCGAGTTCGCGGAGGATGCAGGGGCTGGTTTTGTAGGCGGCGCCATTGGCACAATCGAGCGCGATCCGGAGTGACTCAAGAGTCAGATGGCGAGGAAAACTCTGCTTGGCAAACTCCACGTAGCGGCCGATGGCGTCGTCGATGCGGAACGCC
Organism: Verrucomicrobiota bacterium; assembly: GCA_009886045.1. Lineage (GTDB taxonomy): Bacteria > Verrucomicrobiota > Verrucomicrobiia > Chthoniobacterales > Terrimicrobiaceae > UBA967. The sequence goes on along the minus strand of VFJO01000327.1, from coordinate 9,594 downwards.
TTGCCGATCTTCGTGGCGGTGGGACGGATGTTTTCGATCTCACCGCTGAAAACCAAGTGCTCGATGCGCGCCTCGATTTCATCGTCGAGCTTGAAGCCGTCATGTCGGAAAAATTTGATGCCATTGTCTTCGTAGGGATTGTGGGATGCGGAGAGGACAATGCCCGCATCGGCGCGCAGCGAGCGGGTTATGTAGGCCACGCCGGGTGTAGGCAGCGGGCCGATGAGCAAGGCGTCGGCGCCGAGGGAGGTGAGACCGGCGACGATCGCATTCTCAAGCATGTAGCCAGAAAGCCGGGTGTCCTTGCCTATGACCACACGCAAGCGGTCGCTCCGCGAGGAGGCGCGCGACTCGGCGAAAACATGCGCGGCGGCGCGGCCGAGTTTCAGCGCGGTCTCGGCTGTTACCGGCTCGATGTTGGCAACGCCACGCACACCATCGGTCCCGAAAAGTTTGCGATTGATACTCATTTTGCGATTTGAGCTTGGGCGGTCGAGGATTTCAAAAGATCAAGCCGGACGGGATTCCGACCGACGTTCTGTTTGATGAGAAACCAGAGGGCGAACGCCAGAAGAAGACTGGTGAGCTTGATTTTCCAATTGTTCAGAAGTGCTGTTTTCATACTTTTCATTCAAGAGGAGCTTGCTAAGCCGCTGGCGGAACTTTTCCACACTCAGATTTCGTTCGATTTGTCCGCCGTGACAAATGGAAACCTGGCCGGTTTCTTCAGATACCACGAGCGACAGGGCATCGGATTCGTCGCCAAGGCCGAGGCCTGCACGGTGGCGCAGGCCCAGGTTGCGATCGAGGTCTTCGCGCTGGGAGAGCGGGAAAATGCACGCAGCTGCTACGATGCGGTCGCCACTGACGATCATCCCGCCATCGTGAAGGACGGTCTTGGGATGAAACACCGTGAGAGCGAGTTCTTTTGAGAATTTCGCATCCAAGGCTACGCCGGTCTCCACGATGGTTTTGAGGCTGATTTCGCGCTCTATGGCGATGAGGGCACCGAAGCCTTTGCTGGAAAGCTCAAAAACGGCATCCGTGATGAGTTCGATCGTCTCTGTTTCCTGACTGGACGACACAAAAAAACGGTGGCTACCGAGTTCCGTGAGCGCACGTCGCAATTCTGGCTGAAAGATCACAACCAGTGCGATAGCTAGAAACACAGAGATGCTGCGTAACAACCACCCAATGACTTCGAGATTCAGGAGTTGGGAAACAAGGGTGAGGGTGAGGAAGACCAACGCTAAACCCAACAAAATGCTGGCCCCGTGCGTTCCCCGCAGGTAGATGAAAATGTAATAAATGACGGTCGCGAGAATTACGATTTCTATCCCGGAGGTCCACTGCTCAAGAAGGAAAGTGGAGGCTTGTTTAATCATGGCCTAAAATCGCTTCTGTCATGCGAAGCGCATCCGTGTGGGATTTGACATCGTGCACCCGCAAGATGCGGGCGCCACGCTCGCGACAGAGCGAAGAGAGTGCCACACCAGGCCAAAAACGATCTTCCATTTTCGAGGAACCAATGAGCCATCCCAGGAATGATTTGCGGGAGAGGCCGACGAGAAGGGGGCGCTGGAACTCCAGAAACGCGGAAAGATTCGCGAGGAGGCAGCGATTGTGCTCAGGCGTTTTTCCAAATCCGATTCCTGGGTCGAGAGCTATGCGCATCGGGTCAATGCCGCATCTTACCGCTCGATCAAGGGCCTGTCGAAAAAATTCCCCGACTTCGCGCACGACGTCATCGTATTTAGGTGCAAGCTGCATCGTGCGGGGCTCGCCTTGCATGTGCATGATGACTACGCCGGCTTGGGAGGCGGCGGCCAGCTGAGGCATTTCGGGATCACCACGCAGGCCGGTGACGTCGTTGATGATATCTGCCCCCGCTTCCAGAGCGGCGCGAGCGACTGTGGCTTTTGAGGTATCGATAGAAATCATAACCTCACTTTCGCGACGCAGAGCACGAATGACGGGAAGGACACGGTCCATTTCCTCGCTTGCCGAAACGCTCTCCGCGCCGGGACGCGTGGACTCGCCGCCGATGTCTAAAATTTCTGCCCCCTCGGCAACCAGTTTTTTCCCGTGTGCCACGGCATCGGCGGGATTGAGAAATGAGCCGCCGTCGGAGAATGAATCTGGCGTGGCATTGATGATCCCCATCACCAGCGCTCGACGGGAAAGGTCGAGCTCGCGGTCACGGACTTTCCAGATCACTTTTTCAGCCGGATGGAGGCGGAGCGACCGTGGGCATCGAGACCTTCGATTGCGCTGAACGTCTCGAGGTGAGGCAGTGAGGCGCGGAGGGAGGCTTCGTCAAACATAACGATACTCGTGCGGCGTTGGAATTGGTCCACCGTAAGGCCGGCAAACGAGCGCCCGGCGCCACCGGTCGGAAGCTCGTGGCTTGGACCGGCAAGAAAATCTCCACCCGCAACTGGCGAGATGCCGCCGAGGAAGATGGCGCCTGTGGAATGGAGTTGCAGTGCGATTTCTCCTGGTGCTTCCGTGGCGATCGAGACGTGTTCGGCGGCGTACTCATTGGCGATATGAATGGCCGCCTGCATATCTTCAACAAGAATGAGCTTTGTGTTTTTGAGCGCCTTCGCGAGTTCGGCCGGGCGCTTCGAGAGCTTGGTCTGACGCTCAACAGCCTTTTCCACACCGGTGAGGATTTTTTCAGAATCCGTGACAAGAATGGCCTGGCTGCCATGCCCATGCTCGGCCTGAGCCAAGAGGTCGGCTGCAACCCAGTCGGGCCTGGCCGTCTTGTCTGCGATCACCAGAACTTCGCTGGGACCGGGCAGCAGATCGATAGCGACTTTGCCAAAAACCTGGCGCTTCGCTTCGACTACGTAGGAATTGCCAGGTCCAAAAATTTTTTGCACGGGCAAAATGGTCCTCGTGCCATGCGCGAGAGCTGCAATCGCCTGAGCCCCGCCAACGCGATAAATCTCTGTGGCTCCGCAGCGGGCGAGTGCGGCCAGCAAAGCAGGGTGTACCTTGCCGTCAGGACCAGCGGGGGTCACGGCCACAATCTCCGGGACACCTGCCGCTTGCGCAAGCGTGCAAGTCATCACAGCTGTGGAGACGAGCGGCGCCGTTCCGCCAGGAATATAAATGCCGACACGTTGGAAGGGATCAAATCGCTCGCCGGCGATTGTGCCTTGCCGGTTTTTCATAAACCAACTCTTCCGAAGGCTTCGCTTGGCAAACGCGCTCACATTCGTTCTCGCGGCATCTATTGCCTTTCCAGTTTCCTTGGGCAGCGTGTTGATGGCCTCCGCAATTTCCAGTGGAGTGACGGGAATCTGGGTGGGTGAGAGGTCCGGACCGCCAAATTTTTTCGCGTAGCGAAGGAGCGCCGTGTCGCCTTCTTTGGCAACAACGCTCAGGATTTCTTCGACCGTCGAGCGCACGGCTTGGTCCGCCTCATAGGAACGCTTGAGCGATTTCACTCCTCGCTTGTATGATTTATCTTTTGGTCGAAGGATTTGCACAGAGCTTGGTTTATTTGACGTAGGCTAAAACAAAGGCGGTGACGAAAATATTCACCAAGGCCAGTTCAAAGAAGAAATACCAACCCAGTTTCATGAGCTGGTCATAGCGGAAGCGGGGCACTGTCCAACGCACCCAGATGAAGAGCACCAAAAGCGCACTCACTTTGGCAAAAAAGACGCCGATATTCACCAAACCAAAAAGAACGCCTAGCAGGCCCGGCATGGATCCATCCGGTATGAGCGGTAGGCTCCAACCGCCTAGGAACAGGGTCACAATCACTCCTGAGCCGGCGATCATCGCCGCATATTCTCCCAAGAAAAACAGAGCGAATCCCATGCCTGAATATTCCGTGTGGTAGCCGCCCACGAGCTCCTGCTCCGCTTCGGGAAGATCAAACGGAGCACGGTTCGTTTCGGCAAACATCGCAATCAAGAAAATGACAAACGAGATCAGCATGGGAATCCAGATCAGCAGCCGAGGAAGCGAGAATCCATTCACAAACGTGTCCAGCACGGCTTTGAAATCCCCGGATAGCAGGACCTCCCAAGTGAGACCCTTGGCCCAGAATGGGAAAACCATCCAGCCGTGTTCGCGTTGCCAGTTCACAATGTCGGGCATGTTCAATGTGCCACACAGCATGAAGACGGGAATCACCGAAAGACCGAGTGCCAACTCGTACGAAATCATCTGGGAAGTTGATCGAATGCCGCCGAGAAAAGGATATTTGGAATTCGAGGCCCAACCCGCGAGCACGATGCCGTACACTCCCAGCGAGGAGACCGCGAAGACGTAAAGCACACCGATATTGATATCTGCTATCACCATCGGCACACCCACTAGCGAGCTTCCGAAAGGCAACACAGCCAACACCAGAATCGCCGGCACCATCGCAAGCTTCGGCGCGAGGTAGAAGTAAAACCTGTTCACATCGCGGGGAATGAAATTTTCTTTAAGCAGTAGTTTGAGCGCATCCGCGATCGGTTGCCCCAAACCCAGAATCCGGATTTTCGTAAGAGGAATACCCGTTCGGTTCGGTCCCACGCGGTCTTGAATCCAAGCGCAAATTTTCCGCTCGGCATAAACCGTGTACGAAACCAAACCCAAAATCAGGCCAAGGAGGCCCAGCGTCTTCGCCAGTGAAGTCCAGACAAGAAACGGCTCCGCCGTCATGAGAAAATTCAGAATCTCCATATATAACAGGGATTCGGTTTACCCCGATGAGCCCCGCCTGTCGAGCGGCAAGGCGAAAAAGTCTCGCGCCTGCCGGCTTGTTTTTTTAGCGAAATAAAGAGCATCATTGTCCAAAGACGCATGACTTCGCCCGATTTTTCCATCTCCAACGAGCAACGCAAAAGAATCGATGCCGCTTTGCTCTCCTTCAGCGCCAAGGACATCAAAAAGGGACAAGCCCTCTTCAGGCGGGGAGATGTGAGTGATTTATCGTGGGATGATGCAGGCGAAAAGATTTCAGCCCAAGTCCACGGCGGGTCGGTCTACTCGATTGAAGTCTTTTTTCAAAAAGAACAACTCCTGCTAAACTGCAATTGCCCAGTGCGTGCACTTTGCAAGCACCTTGCGGCCACATTATTGAACGCGTTGGAAGTGTCTGTCGCCGAGGAGGCCCCAATCATGGATATAGGCTCGGACACTCTCTACGGGGCCCTTGCCGACAAACTCCCGACAAAATTACCCCGGGCCGTCCAGCGTTTTTTGAGAGATGCCGAGAAGTGGTGGGCGAAAAAATTACCCCGGATCAATCTCAGCGACTTCAAAAACGCCGTCGGAGACCCTGCTTTCTGGCGTATGGACGATATCGAGATTTTTCCTTCGGAGAATCCCCCGGCCAACGCTGCAGAGTACTTCGCGTATCTGGTTGCCGCCTGCAAATCCAAACAAATCAAGCTGCCGGGACCACTTTCGGAAGCTGTTGACGCCGCAGTATGGGCGCGTTTGGAAGAAGAGTGGAAGCGCGCGAAAGAGGTCAGAAAATGGAAGCACGCTTTCGACAAATGGGACAACTCCGAAGGGGGCGCCCTCCCGTCGGATGTGGAATTCCGCCTTATGCTCCTGCCCGACTCGGCAGTCATTCAGGCGCGCGAATCCGGCAGCTCGGAATTTGGCAAAACCTCGATGAAATTCGTCAACCAATTCATCGAGAAATCCTATCAATCGCGCAATACGCCCCTGCTCAGCCTCGGGTCCAATCTGGTTCTCCAAGCGGGAAAGGATGAGTACGGAACCATCTCGAACCTCGAAATCCGGGGAATGCGTCGCAGTCTCTCCAAAAGCCTTACTCAACTCGACACCAGCAAGGATTTCTTCAATAAACATGTCGTGGGGGATGACGGTCAGCCGGTGCGATTTTTCGACCAGCCCCTGCGTTGGGAGCTCAGAGCTCCGGAAGGCACGGCAAATGATTACCAACTCCTGCTCTTGGACGCAGCCGGCAAGATGCCACCTCCCCCCGTCGCCATTCTTTCCGGCAGGCCGCTCCAATATGTGACGAGCACCGCAGTCTACCCCATCGCAGTTTGGCCTTTTGGAGAGGAAAGCCCGCAGTGGCCTCTCGCGATTCCTTCGCAAGCGATGGAGTCCCGCGAGGGCATGGGCGCGCTCGCCACGCTCCGCATTCCCGTGCCATCGCACATGGAGAAAAAAGTTCAGCGCATCGCGGCCACGGTGAATATCCAGTGCAGGATTTATCGCTACCACGGAGGCACCGCGGATTTTTTTCAACTCAAGGCAGAGACGGATTTCCAAGGCTACGAAAAACCTTTGGTCTGGAGTGGAACGAACTGGTGGGATCGCAACTCTTGGGACTTCCAGCCCAAGTTGGTAGTTGATGCGCTGATCCAGTTCGACAAATCCGCCATGGGTCCCGCCGCCGACTGGCTCCGCTCGATTCCCCTCAAGCAGGCCATGCATTCCGGACACCAAATCTGGCACGAGCAGCGCATGTCCAGCAAGGAGTGGCCGGACCAATTCATCGCCTGGCTCGATCGGCGGCCGGCGGGTTGCATCGTCGAACTGGATGCCCAGCTCGAGAGCCTGCGCGACGGTAAAGTCGCCGGCCATGTGCGGATCGACATCGAGGACTCCAAGGACGGCATCGACTGGTTCGATCTCAGCGTGGCCCTACATGTGGACGACACCACGCTCACACAAGAGGAAGTCAACCTCCTGCTCAAGGCCAAGGGAAAATGGGTGCGCATCGAGGGCAAGGGCTGGCGGAAACTCGAATACCAACTCACCGAGGAACAACTCAAGGAACTCGCCGACCTCGGTCTCTCGGTGAACGAATTCAGCAACGAAAAGCAACGCCTCCATGCCCTTCAGCTTTCCGGCCTCACCAAAAAAAACACCTCGCTTCTCGGTGCCGATCGTGTCGCCCAGGTTCGCCGCCGCGTGGAGGAAATCCAGACCCGCGTGACTCCCCCGGCCCCCTCGGCAATCACCGCCACACTTCGTCCCTACCAGCTCGAGGGCTTCCACTTTCTGGCCTACCTCACAGCGAACAATTTTGGCGGTGTGCTTGCCGACGACATGGGCCTCGGAAAAACCCTGCAGGCCCTCTCTTGGATCGCCTGGCTGCGCAAAGAAGGCAAGATCACCGACCCTGTGCTTGTGGTCTGTCCGAAGTCCGTCCAGGACAACTGGGCCAACGAATGCGGCAAGTTTTTTCCTGAACTCAAAGTCGATGTCTGGAGCCGCGACAAGGTTGGAAAAACCGGCCTCGACGGGTCGGTGGATCTCCTTGTGATCAACTACCCCCAGCTCCGTTTGCACGATGAGGTCCTGCGCGCCGTGTCATGGGGAGCGGTGATTCTGGACGAGGCCCAAGCCATTAAAAATCCCACTTCGCAAAATGCCAAAGCCGCCTGTGCCCTGCCTTCAAAGTATCGTCTCGCGCTGAGTGGAACCCCGATCGAGAACCGTCTGCTCGACTTGTGGTCGATCTTCGCCTTTGCCATGCCTGGCGCCCTTGGAAACCGCGCTGCCTTCACCAAGCAGTTCGACAAAAAAGACGATCCCTTCGCGCGCCGCCGCCTCGCCGCACGCACTCGGCCGTTTCTGTTGCGCCGCACGAAAAATGAGGTCGCCCGCGACTTGCCCGCCCGCGTGGAGGAGGATCTCGTGGTGGAATTTGAAGGTGTGCAATCCACCCTCTACAAGGCCGAGATCAAGCGCGCCCGCGCCCAGCTGCTCAAAATCGAAACCTCGAAGCAACTCGATAAAATGAGGTTCAACATCCTCACAAGCCTCCTGCGCCTGCGCCAGATTTGCTGCCATCCCCGCCTGCTAGGCCTTGAGGATACGAAGAAAACGAAGTCTGCTGACACCACTGGGAACAGCGCCAAACTCTCCGCCCTCCTTGAGCTTCTCGAGCCGCTTATGGAGGAGGGTCAGAAGGTTCTCGTTTTCTCCCAATTTGTAGAAATGCTCGAAATCATCGAGTCGGAGATCAAGGCCAGAAAGTGGACGACCTTCAAACTCACCGGCTCCACCAACGACCGCGGCCCACTCGTGGATTCCTTCCAGAAACACGAAGGCTCCGCCGTCTTTCTCATCAGCCTCAAAGCCGGCGGCTCAGGCCTCAACCTCACCGCCGCCAGCTATGTCGTGCTCTTCGATCCTTGGTGGAACCCCGCCGTCGAAGCCCAGGCGATCGACCGCACCCACCGCATCGGTCAAAAACAAACCGTCTTCGCCTACCGACTCATCATCAAAGGCACGATCGAGGAAAAAATCCGCCTCCTCCAAAAGAAAAAAGGCGCCCTCGCGAACGACATCCTCGGCGAGGAAAACTTCGCCCGCGCCCTCACGCTCGAGGATTTCAACTTCCTCTTCAGCGAGCAGGAGGGTTGATACCAAAGCCAGCTCGATTTGAGACTTTGACATGGTTTGCACGGGAGACTCTCCCAGGTAACACGCACCCGCCACCCTGTTGCAGAAGATGCGACATCTGAGCTCCTATTCTGGAGACACAAACCCACAAATCCAAAGTATGAAACTAACAACCATTCTTCTCGCAGCCGTCATCACTCTGCCGATCCTTTGTTCAAGCACCTCCGCGCAGGTATGCGATGACATGGACGTCTTCCTCGGCCAACTCAGCGCGAATCCCTACATCGCCGAATCCACGGCAAATAAGTTCGGAGCGTTCGGCAGTCCCTACAGCTCTACAAGTATCAACAACCCCTACAGCCAGTATGGAAGCGCGTATTCAGCCACGAGCGTCTCAAATCCCTACGCCACCGAAGCCCCAAAGATTATCGCCGCCGACGGGCAGTATCTCGGCAAACTCAGCGCCAATTCCTACGATCCAGATTCCATCTCGAACCCCTACGGCAAATACGGCAGTCCCTACTCGCCCACAAGTATCAACAACCCCTACAGCCGGTATGGGAGCCCCTATTCGCCGATCAGTCCTAACAACCCCTATGCCACGCAGGCTCCGACTCTATGCGGCAAGGACGAATGAATATGTCTCAGAATCGCATTGCCCACTTGCCAATTTATTTCCGATTCCCAAAAATGCTTTGTCAGACTATGATGTCTATCCGCTCATGAACGCCCATCAGATTCACACCACACGAAGCCGATGGGTGCGGCATCAGAGCATGGTTTCTGTTAGTCAAGAACTCTTCGCCTCCCATTATTGACATCCTCCCCACCCCGAAAACGACTACCACTCCTGCATCGGACTAAAACGAGACATTTCACCCGCCGATCCAAATGCTTTCATGCTTTGATGAAATCCGAGTGCGCCCAACGTTCAAAAAGCAACAGATCATCGCTATAAACCCATGTCCGCCATTTCCCTTTTCGAAGAAAAACAAGTCCGCCGCGCTTGGAACCCCAGGGAGGAAAAATGGTATTTCTCCATCGATGACGTTGTGCTCGCACTGACAGATTCCGCCAATGTGAAGGACTACATTAAGAAGCTCAGGAAGCGTGATCCCGCGTTGGATTCCTACTGGGGGACAAATTGTCCCCCGGTTGAAATGATCGCCGCTGACGGGAAGAAGCAAAAAATCAAAGCGGCTCATACCTAGTGTAGTGTCTCGCAAATAACTTTACGATTTATTTGCC
>VFJO01000246.1 GCA_009886045.1 Verrucomicrobiota bacterium | reverse complement strand
GCGATGCCGAGCCAGGCGGGGCCAGAAACCTTGGAGAAGGTCAGCGGTAGCGCGTTCGGATCGCTGGCATTTCCCGAGAGGGTTCCCGAGTAGACCTCATTGACCGGGGCGGCGGTCTTGCCGATCGGATCGCTGCTGAAGAGAGGCACGCTGCTTGGGGTGGTGCCCGAAGCGGGAGCAAATGTGGCCGTGACCCGCGAGTCTTTGGTTGGGAAAAGAAACGGGCGTGCGTTGGTTCCGGTTAACGCGCCGCTCCATCCGGTGAATTCCCATCCCGGAGCAGGAGTCACAGTCAATTCCAAGCGTTGGCTCTCGGCGAAGTCGTCACCGACGACCGGCGAGTAGGTTGTGGCGTCCGTGCGGCCGCTGATCGTGCCCATGCCAACGGTGCCGATCTGGACATGGGCCAGCTTGGTCACTTCCAACTTGTGGAAAATATCATCGTCTGAATCCACATTAACCAATATCAGGTCAGCACCGTTTGGGCCGCTGTTTCCGAAGACCCAGTCTGTGACTGTCACCGAGGCTGTCTTCCAAGTATTGCTATTGGTCTTCGTGACGGTAAATGCGTTTTTCATGCCCCCCACTGCTTCGTAACGCATCTTGAACTGGCCGGTGCCGCGGTCCAGATAGTCCACGGAAAGACGCACCGGCTGGCCCACGGAATGCAGGAGGTTGTCATTGATGTCGAAATACATCGTATCCCTGCCGGTAGCACTGTCGAAACCGCGAGCGAAGCGGTCATACGGATGCGAGCTGGTTGTCAGATTTCCGTTGACGCGCCAGAGTCCCTTGCTGGTCGAGTCTGGGCTGATTTGCGTGATAAATCTTTCATAATTCCCGGGCCAGATTTCCCAACCTGCATCGTTGAACCCAGCCTGAACCTTGCGTTGCGCAACCTGTCCCAAAGTGGCCGCATTCAGGTCGTCCATCTTGGCGCCTTGGCTGGCATAGGCCGCACAGATCGCCGTGTAGCGGGCTGTATTGGCTTTTGTTGCTGGCGATCCATAGGTTTCGGTCGGAAACTTAGTTGTATCTTCCGATGCGAGTCCTTCGTGGAAAATACAAAATCCGCCGCGAGCCGTTAGCGGATCGAGTTCCGCCGCCCACGTATTAAAAAAATGGGCCGTCGAGACTATGTCATTGGCCGCCGCGCTCTCCAGAACTGAACCGCTCCAATCCCAGATTCCCATGCCGGCATTGAGTTGTTCCACCGCGCACCAATACATGCCTAATTTGAGATTGAGCTGGAAATAGGGTTTTTCCCAAGTCTGATCCATCTCGTTGGCGGAGAAAAATTTGACTGAAGTATCCACGGACAACGCCTTGAACGAGTCCGGCACGTTTCTGGATTCCGACAAATGGTGCCCGCGAACCTGTCCGCCATACTTTGCACCGAATCCAGACGATACATTGGCCATGACCCATTCCAGCTCGGTCTGATAAACTGGCGCCTCGATATTCTGGAAGATCAGCGGGATTTGAGATCCCGTGTCGTGCTGAAAGGCTTGGTCATAGACACTGAAAACCCACAGCCTGTAATTCCGCCATTCCTCTTCACTAATCTGATACCGCGTCGGAACGGAGCTAACATCCGAGCTTTCATACGGTTCCTCATCCCCCGTGGCGCCGGTATCGACGCGCACGAAAGAGACGATATTCGCCAGATGAGGCGGAACCTCTTCGCGCAGGTGTTTGCCGAGCGCCTGCACCATTTCTTCAAAGTAGATTTTAAACTCAGGATCAAGATAGTATCCATAAGTATACAAGGGGCATACGATTCTTGGAACGCCCGCATCGAATATCCACGGCGGCATCGTCGTCCCGGAGACAGGCTGAATCTTGACAAAAAATTTCTGGTTCTGATTATAGGCCAACTGCAAGAGGCTATCCAGCGCGGACCAATCAAAGGTATTCCGAGCTGGATTGATGGCCGTCCACTCCACTCCGTATTCCTGACCTCGGATGTGAGGATAAGTGGATACAGAATGCCCGCCTTCCCGATCCCATACGCCATAGGCCTCACGCTGCAGCCCGAGTTCGGCGCGTAGAGAGGTAAGCTGAGCCAGCGCCAGCGCGCCAAGGAGGAGAAGAGTGTTTCTCATGAGGGGTACCACATTGCCATTTTAGTCTCTTACTAAGCCAGTGTATGAGTTATGTGACGAAATAGAAAGTTGGCTTTTTGTCTTCAGATTTTCGGAAGCTGGGCAACGAGCGGCATGCGGAGTGGCCTTTGAAGGGGAGTTATTTGCGGATGACTTCAACCATATGCACGGTCAGATCGGCTCCGAGCGCGTGCAGGGTCACATGCGCACCGGCGTCGGTTTTGGGGAAAACCGGGCTGGTCAGTTCCCACGCGACGGTTTTCCAGCGGCCGGAATCGGTGCATTGAGCGTGAAAAGTTTGGCCGGCGGCTTGAATGTCGAACGCACCAGTGCCGCAATCGAGATAGGTGACGCGGAGCTCGGAGGCTTGAGTGGTGAGGCTGGCGGCGAAGCGCTCGTCCAGTACGAGTTGCATCGTCTGGTCGCATGGCAACAGGCGCGCCCAAGCTCCAAAACGCTGGTCATCCGGGCCGGCGCTCTTCACCTCACGAGTGTGATCGGGCAGTCGTTGCATGAGGAATGTGTAATCGCCCTTGAGGGTGTCGCCCTCGCGAAAGGCGACCCAGGCACCGGGCGCAGCCTGTGGAGCGGCATGATGGCCCGCGTACTTGGCGGCAAAACGAAACGCCGTGTCGAACTCGTCCTTGAACACTGCGGCGTCGATGGTGTCGGTTTTGCCGACTCGGTAGCGCCCGCTGCGAGCCACCTCGAGATCTCTGGCGTAACACGCGATGAAGGAGACGCCGCAATGCAGGTCGCAGAGCAGCCGCCAGTAGTTCCACTGCGGCGGGCTGCACCAACGCGGATCGGTCTTTACGCCATGATGGCCCCAAGCGCTGGCCCACGGCTCGGCATACGCGAGCGTTTTGCCAGTACGGCAATCATCGAGAAACACTTGGTATTGTCTCTCGCCGTTCGGCCGTGGATTTATTTCGCTGCTGGTGTGGAACCAGCACAGACGCCCCGTGTTGAAATCCTGCTCAAATGACTGGCGCAGCGCTGGCTCAATATTGTTGCGGACAAACACGCGCGTGTCCGGCGTGAACTCCTTCACAAAAGCCTCCAAAATTCGGGTTTGATACGCCCGGCCCAGCGCCTGCGTGAAGGGTTCTCCGGCATTCGCTCCCGCTGGCACGAGCCATTGAGGCAGGGCGATCTTGTTACGGGGCACATGCCAGTGCTCGGTGCCGATGGCGTTGAAATTCTGCCGCACACCGAGCACCGATGTGCGGTAGGGCGACTGTTTCAGAAACGCTGCGTAGGCCGTCAGGAAATGGAGATACGCCCGCTCAAACACCGGATGCCAATACATGAGCGTCCCCCGCGTGTCGTGCACCTGCGTGCTCAACGGCTCCGGCAAAGAGGGCACATGGTCGAACAACCACGCCGGCTTGTCGTTTCCGTTGACTTGCACCGTGAACATCCGGTGCTGATCGTGCAGCTTCTTCATCTGCGCCGCCAGTCGGCTGAAGTCATACTGGCCTTCCACTTTTTCCAAGTCGGCCCACTGCACGACCACCTGACCTCCGGTAATGTAGGGCAATTCAAGCACCTCCGGCGTGCGTTCATACCAGACTGCATACAGACCACGGTGAATGGGAGGGGGCGCCGACACGCTCACATCCGGGTACGCAGGCTTCAGCCCGTCCAGTGGCAGGAGCGGCGTCTCGGCGGCAGCCGCAAAGAGACTCCCGGCCAGAAGCGCAGCAGCGAGGGAGATCAATTTTTGCCACAGTTTCATTTTGTGATTTCGACCATGTGGAAGACATCGTCTTCATCGTCATCATTCACCAAGGAGAAATCGCTGTTGAGTGGACCTTTGTTGGCAAACTCTCCGTCGGCGATGGTGATTTTTTTGCTCACCCACCTGCCGCTATTGGTTTTGGTAATGGAAAGCGCCGTTTTGTCCGGATCGGATGAGGCATCGTAACGGACGGAAAATTTTCCGGTCCCTTGATCCAGGTAAATGAGATTTACTGTGATTGGGCCTTTTGCTCCCTGGGTAAGAAAATTGTCATCCAGATCAAAAGACATCCGGTTCCGCCCGCTGGCATTTTCAAACCCCCTTGCGTAGCGGCCGTAGGGCTGATCCGCTGGCCCGACGCGCCACAATCCGACACTGGTTTTATTCGCATCGATCTGGGTGAGGAACCGGCTGTAGTTTCTGGCGATCAGCCCGAATCCGACATCGTTCATCGCCTTGGCCTCAAGGAGATAATTGGATCCTGAAAGGGATGTGGCCGCATTCAGGTCACCGACTTTTGCTCCGTATTTCTGGAATTCCGATTCTATTTTCTGCACCCGCTCTGCGTTGCTCTGCACGGCCTTCCCGTATCGCCCTTCGGGGAAGCGCTCGGTATCCGCACTATCGAGCACATCGCGCAAGGCGATAAAGGCATGCGGGCTGGTCTGAGGCCGTTTGTAGTAGGAATAGCGACTGGCGAACGCAAAACCCTCATCGTATTTGCCCGTTTTTACAGTGCCATATTCAACCTCCCAGAGATCAAGCCCCCGATCCACCGTGGAAATGGCAGTCCAGTAGTAATTCCAGATGGGATTTTCCTGAAAAATCCCGCCCTGCCCGAATTTGGAAAACTCGCCGCGCACAAACTCCGGCTCCTTGCCGTTCAACCCATAGAAAGTGGGGCGAAGCTCGATATCCTGCGCGATTTCGCCATTGGCTTGGTAACCAATGGCAATCGTGAATTGCTGCTTGCGGAGCTCGATCGTGTAGTTCTGGCGAAGCCAGTTCGCGTAAAGTTGCTCCCCGGCTCTCGCTCCCTTGGCCTTCACTCCTCCAGGCTCGCTCTCATCATCCACATTGAACAGGAACCGGATATGCTTGAGTTCCGGCTTATCGAAGGCCTCGTAGAACCGTTTCGTGGCTCCGCTGCAAAACTCGAGATACTCCTCGGCGCTGATTTTGTATTGCGGGTCTTTGGGCGTGCCCTTGTAGAGCTGCTTGTCACCCGTCGAACCAAATGCGGGCTGTATAAACGCAAAGGCTTTTCGATCCGCCTCGGGGAGAGAAGCCAGGTGATCCGCCAGCTTGCCGATAAAGCGGTGGAAGTAATTGATATAGTTTTTGTCGAGGTAGTATGGAAAATAGTCTTTGCCCTTGCCTCCACTCACGACCACTTTCGGCACTCCGTGTTCATAAATCCATTCCGGCGCGTGCGGACCAGTCCATAGGACGAAATAGTAATAATACTTCCCCTTCACGGCATTGCGGATGTGAGAATCCATTTTCGACCAATCATAAACTCCCGGCTCGGGCTCCATTTCTGCCCACTGAACGCGATCCGCCTCCCCCTTGATGAAAGGGAACCTCTCGGTATCAATCATTTCATCCTTGCACTTGGCAAAGAACCCCGCCCAGGGCGGCCGCTCGGACACTGTTTGTTGAGGAGCCTCTGCCTGAAGCGCGGCTGGCGATGCCAGAAAGAGCAGTCCAAGGGCGATGATTTTTTGTAATATGTTCATTTTGGTCGGTGATTTTTAAGAAGCGGGATATTTTCTTTTCCCTTGGAATCAGCGCCTTCAGCTTCCAGTG
The DNA here is from genome assembly GCA_009886045.1 of Verrucomicrobiota bacterium. Classification (GTDB taxonomy): domain Bacteria; phylum Verrucomicrobiota; class Verrucomicrobiia; order Chthoniobacterales; family Terrimicrobiaceae; genus UBA967. The sequence continues at coordinate 4,486 of VFJO01000246.1, read as the reverse complement.
CGTCAGCAGTTCACTCTGCGCGTGTCTCTTCCTTGAATTCCTTGCGCTTGCCGGGTTTCCCATCTTTGAGCTCCTTGGGTGACTTGCCCGTCCAATCATTGCCCGTGCAATCCTTCCACCAAGCCAGCCAGGCGGCTTCCATTTGCTGGACCAATTCGGGCCGCTCCGCCGCCAAGTTTTGCGTCTCCGTGCGATCCACGGCCAAGTCATAAAGCTCCCAAGTGGGGCCGTTGCGAACGATTTTCCATTTCCCGTCGCGGACCGCAGATCCTTGGTTGAACTGGAAGAAAATCGGCTTGGAGCGGGCAATCTTCTGGCCGTTGAACGCAGGCACCAAGCTCACGCCATCCATCGGTGGGATGGGGGTTTGCTGCGACGCGCCGGGATATATCGCCCCGGCGATATCGAGCACCGTGGGCATGATGTCGATCACGTGGGCGGGTTCGCGGTTATATCCACTCTGCGGCTTCATCCCCGCCGGCCAGTGGGCCACCAACGGCGTGCAGATTCCGCCTTCGAAACTTTCGGTCTTCCACTTGCGCAAGGGCGTGTTGCCCACCGCCGCCCAGCCCGGGCCGTAGTCGATGAATGTTGCCACGCTGCCCATCGGAGCATTGGGGTCGATGTTGTCCCAAGCCGCTGGAGTTTCCGCGCAAGCACCATTGTCGGAAAGAAACAGAACGAGGGTGTTGTCGAGTTTCCCTTGCTCTTCCAAGCGTTTTAACAGCCGGCCAATGTTCTGATCCACCCGGTCCAACATCGCGGCGAAGACTTCCATTTTCATCGCCTCCTGTTTTCGGTCCTCCGCCGAGAGGTCATCCCATTTTTTGGAAGCCTTCTTCTGATACTCCATCGGCGGCAGCGGCGATGTTTTGGGATCCACCAACCCCAACTTGATCTGGCGCTCATAGCGCGCCTTGCGGACCGTTTCATACCCGCCGTCATAAACGCCCTTGTATTTGGCGATGTCTTCGGGCCAAGCCTGAAGAGGCCAATGGGGAGCGGTATAAGCCATGTAGAGCAGGAACGGCTTGTTGGTCGTTTGATACTCGTCCAGCCATTGCAGTGCGCGATCGGTGAAGGCGTCGGTGTCGTAGAAATTAGGATCTTGCGAGATGAAGTTATCCACTTCTTTGCCGTCGAGCGCCCATCGGTTCCCGTTGCCCTTGTGCGTCGGAACGGGCTGGCCCGCGATGGCTTTGCTGCCCGGATTGAAATGGTTTTCGCAACCGCCGAGCATCCCATAATAGCGGTCAAACCCCCGCGTCACCGGATTGAATGTCGCGTGGTGTTTGCCCGACCAGAGAGTAGTGTAGCCCGCAGGCTCAAGGACCTCGGCCAATGTGGCCGTGTGGGAAAAATCTTGGTCCGTCCGCTGAAAATAAACGCCGGTCAGCAAACTGGCGCGCGAGGGAAAGCACTTGGCCGTATTATACATCTCGGCAAACTTCAATCCGCCGGTCGCCAAGCGATCGATGTTCGGCGTTTGAATCTCACTGCCGAAACAGCCGAGATCCGAATAACCCATGTCATCGACGAGGATGATCAGGATGTTGGGCTTCGTGGTCGGCGTCGCAGGTTCAGCAGCAGGCATCAAGGGTACTGGAGAGACCAGAAGGGCGGCCCAAAGCAGAGCAAAGGAACGGTGTTTCATTTCTTATTCCCCTGTGGAACCCTTGTTTTTCTTGTTCCTCTTGCCAGCCTTATTGGCCTTATTGTCGCTTTCTGCGTTTTTATTGTATTTTGCCCCCTTGGCGTTGGGAACAACGCTCCAAACGGTAGGAGGGCGCAGAGGTGGAACTTCAGGCTCGCCGCGGTGGACTTCGATAAGGCTGAAAATGTCATCCTTGTCATCAGCGTTCACGAGAGCGAGGTCGGAGCCCTTGGTGCCTCCGCGACGGAAAACGGCGTCTTTCAAGGTGACAACCTCATGATGCCATTGCTTGTCGCCCGTGCCGGTCACTGTCACCGCCGTTTTCATGGCTGAGCCGCCGGCGTCGTAATCGAGCTTCCAAGTCGAGCCTGCCACTCCGTCATACCAGACGACGGTGACCGTCATGACTTTGGGTTTGGCGTCCTGAGAGAAGCCCTCATGCAGTCGGAAATACATCGCATCCTTGCCCGAAGCGTGTTCAAAGCCGCGCGCAAACCGGGAATAGATGGAAGAAGTGGGAGTGATGGGGCCGCCGACGCGCCAGAGCGGGATGGAGGTGGCATCCGCATCGATTTGCTCAAGCAACCGGGAGTAGTTGTCAGGCCAGATGAGCCAGCCCACATCATTGAATCCGCTTTGGTCGCCCCGTTGGGCAACTTGTCCCATCTTCAGTGCGTTTTCATCGTCCACCGCAGCACCATACTTGGCAAATTCGGCGCAGATTTTCAGCATGCGATCCACATTTTTGCGCTCGGCTTGTCCGAACTTCGCCTCGGGGTAGGCCTGGGTATCGGCGGCATCCAATCCCTTGTGCAAGGCACAAAAGGCATCGGTGGCTGTCTGCGGAGTAATCTGTCCCGCATACTTGTTGAAAAAGTAAAAAGAATAATCGAAACCCTGTTCCTTGCTCGCAACGATGGCGCCTTTGGTGACATCCCAGACGCTCTGGCCCGAATTCAGAGCATTGATCGCCCCCCAATAAAAGTTCAGCGGGACATTGAGCTGATACATCGGGCGCGTCCAAGTTTGGTCCATCTCCGAGCGCCGAAACAGGGTCAATCCCTTGGGCGCAACGAGGTATGGAAGGAAGGTCGTCACCGCCGGGGCTTCCCCGCTGAGGTGGTGACCACGGGAAAGCGCTCCATTCTTAATGCCGAAGCCGTCCTTGAGCGTTTTGGTTGCCCAGTGCCACGCTTCCGAAAAATCATGCTTGCCGTCTTCTTCGGATTCAGGTGCCACATCGTTGAAAAGCAGGCTGATTTTCAGGTCGGAATCCGAATTGAAAAGTTTCGCATACATGGCGAACGTCTCGAGGCGGAACTTCTGCCAAGCCGGACTTTCCCTCTCCAGACTGTATTTGCTATCCAAAGGTTCTCCCTTGTAAGCGCACTCGTCTCCAGTGCAGCCCGTTTTGACCTGTATAAAGGCAATCCGCTCCTTCTTCTCATTCGGGTAGCTGCGGATGTGCTTGGCCACTTCCGTAAGGAAACGCTGGAAATACATTTTGTATTTTGGGTCAGGATAGTAGGGGTAGTAGGGGAATTTCTCCTCATGCCTCTCATTGTTCGTAACCACCTTGGGCACGCCTTTTTCATAGACCCAGTCAGGCGTTTTCGGGCCGGCCTCAAAGGATAAATACACGGATATCTTGTTTTTAGAGGCATGCTCCAGGGCCTCATCCATCACGCTCCAATCATAAACTCCCGGCTTTTTCTCAATCGCATCCCAAGGGGCATCGCACGAAGTCCCACGCAGAAAGGGATACTCTTTGAAATCCATCGCCTCACCCCGATCCCAGACCCCGAAGGAACTGGGCTGCGGAGTGGCTTGGATGGAAAATGGGAAAGCGAGGCCGATCAAACCAAGAAGGCCAATCGCTCTGGCGCAGGCGGAGAGGTTGAAATAAGATGCCACCTGGCTCAGGCACTCCGCGAGGCGTTGCAGGAAGGGGAGTGAGATTTTTTCAAGAGGATTGTGGTTCATAGAAGGAAGTTTGTGCGGAAGTTTATCTTTTCGTTATATTTGCGCCACAAGTCCGGCGCGGATACAGACATTGAGGAAGGCGGCGGCGGACCAGAGTTGATGGCCGGAGCCATCGATCAATCCGCTGGGCAGCGGAATTTTTTCGTGGAAAGACCCCAGGCCTTGATCCCACATCGCCTCATTTTCTGCCTTGGCTTTTTTGGGCGCGAAGGCGGTTCCGAGCGAACGCCCTAGCAACGCCGCGTTTTGATCCGTGTAGTCTCCGCCATCGGCAAGGGCTTTTCCCCACAAAAAGAAGGTGTCGCAGAACGGCCAACTCGCCATGTTGTGCGGTCCGGAGTTGCCGGGAATGAACGGTGAAAACAGGGGGATACCCTTGTCGGTCATCGGATAGCCTTCATAGGCCTTCTTCGCCGCCTCGCCTTCCACAATGCCGAAGATGGCCGCGAAAGCGGTGCCCAGAATTTCCCGGTTCGGCATGATTTTGCCGTGGCGATCCTTGTAATACGCGAGCGTGCCATCGGGCATGGTGAATTCCTTGAGGATGCTAACCTTGAGGGCGGCGGCGCGGGCGAGCCACTGCTCTTTTTCCGAGGCCGGACGACCGCCTTTTTCACAGGCGTTGGCCATGGCGAGCAGACCGCGGTAGTAGAGGCAGTTCGTGGAGAGAGCCTTGAGCAGCACGCAATCGGCAATCTCCATGCCCTCGGGGTACGCGGAGCTGGTGATGTCATGAAAGAGCGGCTGGCAGCGATATAGGCCGTCGCTCGGGTCGAACCACGGCGTGTAGAAGGCTTTGAAAAACAGCTCGCCGTTTTTAAGCATCCACTTCCAGTCGGCCAGTTCCGG
>VFJO01000264.1 GCA_009886045.1 Verrucomicrobiota bacterium | reverse complement strand
GCATGATGAAGGTCCGCCAGAAAATCTCAGGCACCTTCCGCAGCCTCGACGCCCTCAAGAACTTCTGCCGCATCCGGGGCTATGTCTCCACGGCCCGCAAAAACAGCCTCACCGCCCTCGACGCCCTCTGCCGCATCTTCCTCGGCGACGCGTTCCTCCCAACCCCCAACTCCTCCTGAACCTCTCGGGCACCTAAACAAAAAACAGCCACTGCCCGCTCAAAAATCCCCGAGCCATCACCCGCTCGCGCCTACCTGAGTAGTTACCAAACATCATTAGAATCGAATTCCACAGAGTCAACCGCAACCGGACAAAGCGAATCAAGATTGACAAGGGAGAGAGAGCGAGCCAAATGGTTACAGCAATCAGGGATTGGCAAAAGAGCAAGAACCGACTAAGAATGCTTGAAGAAATTATGCGCGGCACTATGCGCGCCTCGAAGGCTCTCGTGCTTCCATTTATCCGTGCGCATCAGTGGAATTTTGAATCATTTCGCTTGCGCTGTTAGCTGATTAAAGCCAACGCGAGATTGCTCCAGCCCAATACCTGCTCAGACAATCGGTTGTGGTTACACAGAGCTCTTACGTGTAGGACGAAGTATTTTGTTAGGCGTAGGCATTTCATGTCTTGTGCAAACTCATCCACTCCCGATGCGGCCCTTCCTTCGGAATTGAATTTCCGTGATCAAAATGAGCTACTCAGAATTCTTTTTGGATTTAAAGTACTTGGATATGTTTTACCTATCTGCAGATCAACTCTTTGCCTCACTCAGCTTTTTCCATTTTAACCCATTGTGTTTCAATTGCTTTAGAACGAGACACCCTACGAAGAAAGAGAATTTCCACACACGATCCAAACAAATTCTGGGAGCCTCTTCCTTTGAGCCAACAAGCAATCCAGAAGATCGAAAACTGAAATGCTCGTAGCTTTTTCCAAGCAGGTAGAGTGCTGTGGGCTTCAGCAAGGACACGCCGAAAGCATGCAGCGCATGGCCGAGCAAAACGCCGTCTTGGCAAGTCAAAGTTCTCGCTTTGAACTAGCGCTTGGTTCGACAAATCTACGCAGAATGGTTGGGGGGGCGGTTCAACCAAGCCACTTCAGCAGCAAACCAAAAAAATGAACGATCGTTCATTTTTTTGGTTTGAGCATTGCATGGTACGATTGTGAAACAGGGCGCGAAAAGGAATTCTACGTGCCAGCCGCTAACCAGACGAAGGGTCTGTTAGAGCGCGATGAATACCATCAAGGTGCTTGCTTTTTGAACTTTCGAAAGCGCCTAGTACGTGGGAGCCGGCTCGCCGAGAATAGCTGGAGCTAGACAAGACCAAACCCTCCTCTAATCGGATAGAGCTTGAAATTTGGTGTTGGCGGAAATGTCGCTTCCTCGCTGAGTGAGAAGAGGAAGGATGGTGGGCAGAACTGGATTCGAACCAGTGAAGGCGTAAGCCAGCGGATTTACAGTCCGCCCCGTTTGGCCACTTCGGTATCTACCCTTAATTTTTCCTACGGCAAGCTTACCTTGTGGGTGAACCTTGATCACGCGGGGCGAGTACAATGGATTTAATTGTGATTTTGGGCAAGGGAAAATCGTTGCTGTTTGTTGGGGCCTTGCTGATTTCTTCCAGGACGTCGAGGCCTTCGAGAACAGTGCCGAATACGGTGTACTGCCCGTTGAGCTTGGGAAGCGCCGTGAGACAAACGTAAAATTGACTGCCGTTGGAATTTTTTGCGGGGTTTATTTTGTCGGGGAGGCGCGACATGGCGACGGCGCCTTTATCGTGTTTGAGGCGAATCTCTGCAGGCAAAGTATAACCGGGTCCACCAGTACCTGTGGTGTCGGTTTGTCCACGACGAGCGGACGGGTCGCCGGTCTGCACGAACGAGCCAGGGAAGACGCGAAAGAAGCGCTGGCCGTTATAGAATTTTTTGCGGATTAGCTTTTTGAAATTCTCAACGGTGTATGGTGCGGAGTCGTCGTGGAGCCCTATGGTGACTTGACGCGTTTGTTTCTCTTTAGGGAATTGGATTTGCAAGACGGCGACATCAGGGCCGAGTGTGGCAGCGTGTGAGGTGGCTCCTAAGAGGAGGACTGCGAGAGTGAGGGCGATAATGGATTTCATAGGATCGGGAATGCGCGGCGCTCGAGTTCCCCAAGGGATTGGCCTTGCTCGTTACAGACGCCAAATCGCTCAAGATCTTCGTACCGGCGGTTGAGATAACCGAGGGCGGCGGTTTGTGCGATGTCAAAATACGGTGCGGCGCTGGTAATGTGGCCCGCAATGATGTCGGGTTGGCCGAGGGGATGCAGCCGAGGTGGTAGCTGAAGAGGCAAGGCAAGCTTACCAAGAAAACCGTGCAAGCATTTGTTGACGCGGCCCACACTTTTCAGACGTGAGACAGTTTCCTGACCGACATAGCAACCTTTGTCGAAGTCGACGGCCGTGAGTTCAAGTCGGGCTTCCTGGGGGAGGGTGTCCTCGGTGATTTCGAATCCCCAGGCAGGGAAGCCGTGGAGGATACGGAGGAGGGAGAGGTGCTCAGGTTGAACCATGCGAAGATCTTCAGGCCGTTGGGCGGAATCAAAGCCGAGTGTGCCAGTGCGGTTGATTTTAAGACCGCCTGCGGGCGGCTCCACTCCAATGATGTGGTGGAGCGGGCTCGGCATCGGAACGGGGTCAAATCGAGCGTCGTCGGAGATGAGATAGCGCTCGAGTCGGGCGTGGACAGATTCGGCCAGCGAGTCGTCGCACTCGATAAGGAAATTTTGCTCCCTCCAAATGTGAACCAGAGCGCAGAGCTTTCCTTTAGCCGTGAGAAGGCACGCGGGACGAGCGGTGAATGGCGTGAGGCGTGTGATGTCGATGCTCACTTGTCCGTTCAGATAGCGGGCAGCATCCGGGCCGTTGACTTGAAAACGGGAGCGTCCTTGGACCTCGAAAAAACCGACTTCAAGAGCGTAGCTCATTTTCTCCTTCGGAAAAGGCCCCAGAGGTTTTTAAGTCCATCGGCGGCTGGTGAGTCGGCTTCAGGGATGGTCACCACAGCGGGGCTTGGCGTGGAGGGGTCGGGTAAGGTGTGGCCTTGACCAGGGAAGTCGTAGAAACGCGAGATGACGGAGAAGTCTTCGTCACCCCATCCGCGTTGTAAGCCGGCCATGGCAAGGCCGGCAAAGGCAGCCGCTGCGGGAAGCTCGATGTCTTTTTCCTCTGCCATGGCAAGGCCGATCTGGACGTCCTTAAACATGTTTTTGAGCGAGAAACGGGGCTCGAAATCGGCTCCTAGCATGCAAGGGGTCTTGAGATCAATGACGCCCGAGCGGGCGGCGTTGTTTTCCAGTGCGAGGGGGAGTTTGTGAAGTTCCACGCCGTAGCGATCGAGGAGGGCAAAGGCTTCGGTGAGAGAGGCGACGGCGTTTGCAGAAATGAGGTTGGTGGCGACTTTGACGACCGAGGCTTGGCCAATGCCGCCAATATGAAGAATTTGCTTGGAAGAGGCTCCGAGCTGTGCGCGAACGCGCTCGAGAACATGCGGGTCGCCGCCGATGTAGTAAACAAGCTGGCCATCGGCCGCTGCGTCTCGGCTGCCAGTAAAGGGAGCATCGAGAAATGAGGCGTGTTTTTCGGCGACAATTTCAGCAGCAACGAGAGTGTCGGCTGGCGAAACAGTAGCGTGATTGAGGATGACATGCTCGGCCGTAAGCGCCGGAAGCATCGCGCGGAGTACGGAGTGCAGGGCATCACCGTCCGAAACAAAAATCTGAATGTATCGTGCTGCCTCCGCGATTTCGGCAGGCGAGCTGAGGAAGTTCGGCTCTGGCCGCACCGTGCGATTCCAGAGCCAGACTTGATGACCTGCGCGCCGCAGGCAAGCGGTGACTCGACTCCCTATGAGGCCGAGCCCGATGACGCCCGCTGCAGGTTTTCCCGATACATCCTCCATTCGGGCTCTAGCTAGCCGCTGGGAGGAAAGTCTCTACTTTAGCGGATTCCTTGAGCTTGTTCAGCACGGATTGAACGGCTTCACGCTGGCTGGAGCTTTTGAGGTAGGAGACGACCTGTTCCTTGACCTGATCAAACGGCACGGTGCCGGCGTCCTTCTTCTCAGTGACCTTGATGATATGCCAACCGAACTGGGTTTTTACCGGCTTGCTGATGTCTCCAGTTTTCTGGGTGAATGCGACTTCAGCGAATTCAGGAACCATGCGATCTTTGGGGAAAAATCCAAGGTCTCCACCGGACTCGGCGGCACCAGGTTCTTCGGAGAGTTCCTTCGCAAGCTTGGTGAAGTCTTCACCAGCAGCAGCGCGCTCGGCCGCTTTGAGAGCAGCATCTTCCTTCTGCTTCACAACCTCGGGCGTGGCGTCCGCGTCAACCATGAATAGGATATGGCTGGCTTTGACGGTTTCGGGTTGCTCGAATTCTTTGATATTCGAGTCATAGAAAGCCTTGGCTTTCTCGTCTGTGACTTCCGGCGTGTTCACTTGGGATTTCATCCAACGGCTTTGTTGAAGACCGGTGCGGATGTTTTCCTTAAGCTTTTCGGGTGTCATCCCAGCTTGGGCGATCTGCTCTTGGAAGGCTTTATCATCAGGAAATTGGCCTTTGATTTTTGCCAACTCTGCGTCGACATCGGCGTCGGTCACCATTTCGCTGGAGGATGCCTCGGCAACCAACTTGTCCATGATCAGGTCTTGAAGAAGCTGTGTGTAGCCTCCGAGTTGCTGCTGGGCGTTGAGACTTTCGATCTTTGCGCCCGAGGCTTGGAGGGCGGCACTGAAGAGGTCTTGAAGTTGTTGCTTGGCGATGTTTTGCCCATTCACTGTGGCAACGATCTCAGGGAGGTCGATCGGTTTGTTATCAGCCGCCGGAGGTGTTTCGGGTTGGGCGGAAATGGTGGCCTCCACGCCTGCGTCCTTGAGCTTGTCGAGCAAGGCTTGAGCGGAAGCGTCCGCTGTGGGAGGGGTCGCGTCGGCTTGCGGCTTGGAGTCGGCAGGTGTCGCAGCGGCTGGTGGCTTGGCCTCCGGAGGTGTTGGAGGTTTGCATGAGGGAAGAGCCAAAAGGCCTGCTGCTAGAAAGGGGACAATCTTCGCTTGAGTAAAATAAGAACGTATCATTGGATTATTAGAGAGTCTCTATATCGCATGATCAGCAGGTGATTGCGAGGGGAAATTATGGCTGGCGAGGAAAGCCCATAGTTTCAAGTCTCATCCCAGCGTGACATTACTGCGTGAACAATGAGGAGTAAGGAGTGAGGATTTAGCGTTGAGCTATACTGGCTGATACGGCATGCTTTGGAACTGATATGAAGACCACAGCCCTTTCCCTCGCGCTTTTGTGCGCCTCCAACCTCATTGGCCTGAGCCAAAACCCACTTGCGCCGCTTTCGCCCGACGGTTTTGTGACTCTGGAGCAGATCGTAAACGACTTCGCAAACTCGGAAACCCAAGCTTTGCAAAAATACAATGGGATGCGCATCTGCGTTTACGGTCGGGTGGGTAGTGTGACGCAGTCTGATGACGAAGAAGGCGATCCACTCACAGCTTATCTGCAACTCCCGAACCGAACGACGCCCGATGTGAAAGCCGTTTTCTCGGCGGATTTTATCCCCTCATCGATTGTCACCGTGGCAGACGATGAAACAAAGGCCACGGTGTATCATTCCGACTGGAACGGCAACCTCTCGAACGCCACATCCTTCATCGTTAAAGGAGAAAACATAGGCGTGCGGGGAACGTTCGACAACTTTGTTGCGGGCGACATCATTCTGAAAAACAGCTTCAAACTCGACCCCGAGGCATTGCAAAAAAAACTCGCCGAGCACGGCCTGCCGACAGATTAACTTGAGCGACTTCGTTTATCCAAAAACCTACGACGTCATTGTCATCGGGGCCGGTCACGCGGGCATCGAGGCGGCAATGGCTTCGGCTCGGCTCGGTTGCGAGACCCTTTTGCTCACACAAAATGCAGATACAATCGGGCAGATGTCGTGCAACCCAGCGATCGGAGGGCTGGCAAAAGGACATATGGTGCGCGAGATCGACGCCTTGGGTGGGGCGATGGCACTGAATACCGACGCGACCGGCATCCAGTTCCGCATGCTCAATGCCACAAAGGGCCCAAGTGTGCGTGCGCCCCGAGCGCAGTGTGATAAAAAAGCCTATCAATTCCGAATGAAGGCGCTCCTCGAGCGCCAGCAGCTGTTGGACATCAAGCAAGCCAATGTGACCCAGCTCATCGTAGGTCCAAACGGCATTGAGGGGGTGGAGACAAATTTCGGCGTGCGTTTCAATGGTGGCGCGGTCGTGGTTACGACCGGTACTTTCATGCGAGGTCTGCTGCATGTCGGCTTGCGCAACCAAGCCGGCGGGCGCCTCGGCGATGCTGTGTCCACACTCAGCGACTGCCTGCGCGAGCTTGGGTTCGAAGTCGCGCGTTTCAAGACCGGCACGCCATGCCGCCTCCTCGCGAAAAGCTTGGATTTTTCGAAATGCGAGGCACAACATGGCGACCAGCCGCCGCCCTTATTCAGCTACCTGGCCGATACTCTTGAGCGCGGAGAAGACGACCTACACACGCTGAACGAATGGCGCGACGGTGCGTTTCATGCCCGCCAAATCTGCTGCTGGATCACGTACACAAACGAAACCACACACGAAATCATCCGCTCAAATCTCGATAAATCCCCGCTCTACTCGGGCGTGATCGAGGGCGTCGGGCCACGCTACTGCCCGAGCATCGAGGACAAAGTCGTCAAATTTTCCGAAAAAGGCCAGCACCAGCTTTTTCTCGAGCCGGAGGGCCGCCACACTGATGAAATCTACGTGAACGGAGTTTCGACGAGTCTTCCGTTTGAAGTCCAATACCAATTCATCCGCAGCGTGCGAGGTCTCGAGAATGCGGAGATTCTGCGTCCCGGCTACGCGGTGGAGTACGACTACTGCCCACCCACCCAATTGCACACGACGCTCGAAACCAAACGCCTGCCCGGCCTCTATTTTGCGGGCCAGATCAATGGCACATCGGGCTACGAGGAAGCTGCGGCCCAAGGGCTCGTCGCCGGAGCCAATGCCGCACTCAAGCACTTGAAACGACCACCCCTCACGATCGCCCGGCACGAGGCCTACATCGGCGTGATGCTGGATGATCTCGTAACGCGTGGCACGCCGGAACCGTACCGCATGTTCACCAGCCGCGCGGAGTACCGCCTCCTGCTCCGACAAGACAATGCCGACCTGCGCCTCACAGGAAAGGGGATCGAATGCGGACTCGTGGAAGGCGAACGCGCCTCGCGCTTCAAGCAAAAACAACTCCAACTGACTTCGCTCATGTCGCGCCTGAGTGAATTCAAAATCGAGACAGTTCCACTCGAGCGCTGGCTGAAGCGGCCTGAGAACACGTGGTCCAACGTACCTGATGAAATCCGCGCCCAGTTCCCTCAACCAGTGTGGGAGCAAGTTGAGACCGACTTAAAATACGCAGGCTACATAACACGCCAAGAAGAACAGATCGCCCGCACCGCTCGCCATGAGGGTAAGGAAATTCCCACGTGGTTGGATTTCACAAAAATCAACGGCCTCCGCACCGAAGCGGTACAGCAACTCACCAGCATACGACCAGAAACACTAGGCCAAGCCGCGCGCCTCAGCGGCGTGACACCTGCAGACATCGCCCTGCTCGGGGTGTGGATAACACGAGGCTTAGAAAAACCCGCCACTCTATGAACACATCCAACCGTATTGATAAAAAATTTGAGACCCTCCGTGCCGCCGGGCAGTGCGGATTCATCGCTTACATTACAGCGGGCGATCCGGATTTAAAATCCACCGCGGCCCTCGTGAAGACGATGGAAGAATCGGGTGTGGACATCATTGAGCTGGGCATTCCCTTTTCGGATCCGCTGGCTGATGGAGCGACGATCCAAGCCGCTTCAGCACGAGCGCTGGAGGCAGGAGCGACTGTCGCCGGGGTACTGGATGCCGTGCGTGAAATCCGTCGCCACTCAGAGGTTCCGATTGTCTTCTTCACCTACCTGAATCCCATTTATGTGTATGGATTCGATCGGTTCCACAAAGATGCGGCCAATGCCGGAGCGGATGGTCTCTTGATTCTCGACCTGCCGCCCGACGAGGCGAAGCGCAATGCCGAGCTGATGAAATCCCACGGTCTGCTCTCGATCCGTCTGATCGCGCCGACGACCCCGCCCGAGCGCATGGAACTTATCGCAAAGTCAGCGGAAGGATTTATTTACTACGTCTCCCGCGAGGGAGTCACTGGAGAGCAGAGCAGTCTCTCTACTGACATTTCCGCCAAGGTGACCGAAATCAGAAAGCACACCAGCCTGCCTGTTGCCGTGGGATTTGGGATTTCGACACCGGCGCAAGCCTTGGAAGTTGCAAAAGACTCGGATGCCGTAGTTGTCGGAAGCGCCATCGTTCGTCGGATTGGCGAACACGGAAAATCCGAATTGCTAAACAAACAAATCGCGGAGTTTGTGGCGCCCCTTGCTGCCGCTGTGAAATGCCGCTCAGCATCTTAAATCTGGAGTCGCGAGCCGAAGGCCTGCCGGAAGGAGTCATCGAGAGGATTGACCGAATGAGGGTTCCGTGTTTTAGTTAGGTTTCAATTCTGGTGAGGTGGCTGAGTGGTCGAAAGCAGCGCTTTGCTAAAGCGCCGTAGTCCAAAAGGCTACCGAGGGTTCGAATCCCTCCCTCACCGCCAGTCTTTATCAAGAAACCCAGCCAGATCGGAGTGGGATATGGAGCCCTGAGCAGGGTGAATCTCCAAAAGAATCGGTATTGATTGCTCGAGAGTTTCACGCGTGGCGCGGGTGGCGGCATCCGACGGAGCAGTGAGGTGATTAAGAATGATGCCCGGGCAGTGCAGTCCTCGCGCACGGATGCTCTCGAGCGTGAGGAGAGTATGATTCAAACAGCCGAGTCGGTTGGATACGACGGGGACAATAGGCAGGGCGAGGCGCGCGGCAAAGTCGGCGAGGGTTTGCTCGGGAGTGATCGGAACCAACCAGCCACCCGCACCCTCGACAAGGAGTGAGGGATATTTTTGCGAAAGGTCGCGAAACCACGTCTCAAGGACATCCAACGAAAGGATGCGGTTTTCGAGTTTGGCGGCCACAAGCGGAGCTGCAGGGGCTTGAAGCCAGATGGGATTTGTTTCTTCGTTGGTCAAAACGCATCCCGAAGCGGCTCGCAAAATTTCGACGTCCTCTCGTTCCCCGCAACAGAGTGGCTTGAGAGCAAGCGTGCCGAAACCGGCTGCACGAAGTGCACGCGTGAGAAGTGCAGCGACAAAGGTTTTCCCGACGCCGGTATCTGTGCCGGTGAGGAAAAGGTTCATTTCGAAGCGTGCGATTCAGTAGCCGTGAGCTCAAGAAACACTCTCTCGAGCGAACGCTGCGGTTGACGCGAACAGAGGAGGGTGGAACCGGATTTTTGGATGAGTTGCTCGATCTGCAGACGGATCTCGGGCGACAGGTTTTCGATAATGAACTCGGTCTGGTTTTTAACGGAAACGAGATCTTCGAGTGCCCCTTCGCGAATCATTTCCCCTCGAGCCATGATACCCACTCGGTCACAGATTTCCTGAACCTGTTCAAGAAGGTGAGAGGTCAGCAGGACCGTCTTGCCACGTTTTTTGAGGTCAAGAATCAGATCCCGTATCTGGTGCGATCCGGCGGGATCAACCCCGGCCGTCGGCTCGTCGAGAACAACGAGAAGCGGGTCTTGAACGAGCGCTTGTGCAAGGCCAATGCGTTGCAGCATGCCCTTTGAAAAACCGCCAATGCGGCGATCACGAGCTTCTTCAAGACCGACGAGATCCAGAAGCTCGTCAATCCGTTTGTTAAGAGTAGCACCCTGTAATCCGCAAACATTCCCGTAGAAGCGAAGGGTCTCCGCTGCGGTGAGAAATTTGTAGAAATAGGGATTTTCAGGAAGGAAACCCACTGCGGCACGGCTGTGATAATCGCGGCTGTCCCTGCCGAAAATCATGGCTCGACCTTGATTGGGAGTGACGAGGCCAAGGAGGATTTTGAGCGTGGTGCTCTTCCCGCTGCCGTTGGGGCCGAGGAGTCCATAAACCTCGCCCGGACGGACCTCGAAGTTCAGGTTGCGAACCGCGGTGACGCGCTGGCGGCGAAGCGGGACAGGAAAAATTTTGGTCAGATTTTCAATGCGGACGGCAGGTGATGTCATGGCAAGATGGCGAACCCGCGTAGGGATTCGGAAGGGGGAATGGTTTGTGGAGACTCGAGGGAAATATGGCCTGCGAGATGGCTCGTGCGGATGCCCTCAAGAAAGGCATCAACCTCGTCCGATTCGCCGCTGGCAATCAGCTCCACACGGCCGTCGGGCAGGTTTTCGACCGTGCCGGAAACATCGTATTCGCGGGCAAGATTTTTAACGGTGTAGCGGAAGCCCACGCCTTGAACGCGGCCTTCGTAATGGACGCAGAGGGTTTTCATTTTTGAAGGCGAATCAAATTTTCGAGATCGACGCGATCTTGGTCCCGGTAGGTTTGCTTGCTGCGAATCAAATCGGGGATGGAAAGGTAAGGAATTTCCACGCCCTCGACCGTTGTGCGCTGCGCGTTCGGATGAGCTTCGGCATAAGTTACGGTCCAAGCTCTGATACCAACATCGACTTCAATGTCATCGGAGATCTTGACGAAGGAATTTTCCGCAAAATCTTCCGGAACGAGTTCAGCGGCGGCACGATCAGGCAAGCGAGAAAGAGCTTGAATCACTTTTTGGTAATTCGACGGATTTTCGGCGATGAGTATATCAACATCCTCTGTGGCGCGGATCAGGCCGTTGAGAATCATGGCCCATGCGCCAACAACAAGGTATTCGACTCCCTCTTCGTTCAAGAGCCGACAAACATTCAGAAGCGGATTTTTTGAAATTTGTTCCATCACCAAAGCCGTGGGTTCTTCTGATCGCGGCGCCAGCTCTCATAGTCCTGTTGCGTCTTGAATTTTACGACAAAACCTCTTGGTTTCTTGATCGGAGACACGCGAAAGGCTTCGGCGATGATTTTTCCTGCCCTTAAAACCGCCTCCTCTGGGGTGGCGGGCATACGTGATTGTTTGCCGACGATTTTCATTTCCGGATCTGGCCTTCGCCGCGGATGAGGTATTTGTAGGTGGTGAGTTCTTCGAGCCCCATAGGACCCCGGGCGTGGAGCTTGTCCGTGCTGATGCCGATCTCGGCGCCAAAGCCGAACTCGCCCCCGTCGGTGAAACGCGTGGAAGCATTCCAGTAAACGGTGGCAGAATCAACGGCAGCAAGGAAGGCTTCGGCAGTCGAAGGATTGCGGGTAATGATCGCGTCGCTGTGGTGCGAGCCGAATGTCTCGATGTGATTGATGGCGGCGGCGAGGTCATCCACGATGCGAACAGAGAGAATGAGGTCGAGCCACTCGGTGCGCCAAGTGGAGTCATCCGCTTCGCGGAGGGCCTGGTAATCTAGTTGGGAGAGGATTTTGAAAGCTTTCGGATCGGCCACGATTTCGACGCCAGCGGCATCGAATGCGGGTGCGGCGAGTTGAAGGAACTCCGAGGCGATGTCACGGTGGACGAGGAGAGTTTCGAGAGCATTGCACACGCCGGGGCGTTGGCATTTGGCATTGATCGCTATGTCGAGGGCCATTTGCAGATCGGCTTCGCGGTCCGCATAAACATGACAGATGCCGTCGTAGTGCTTGATCACAGGCATGCGGGCGGCGTTGACAACGGCCTCGATGAGCGAGTGGCCGCCGCGAGGAATGATGACGTCCATGAACTGATCCATGGCGGCCATGAGTTTGACAGCTTCGCGGTCTTTTGTGGGAATAAGCTGCACGGAGAAATCGGGCAAACCTGCTTCGAATCCTCCCGATTGAAGAGCTTTGGCAATGGCTAGGTTGGAGGCAAGTGCTTCGGATCCGCCACGCAAGATGACCGCGTTCCCGGTTTTCAGACAGAGCACAGCCGCGTCTGCAGTGACGTTTGGGCGGGACTCGTAAATGATACCGATGACGCCAATCGGCGTGCGGACTTTTTGAATATGAATTCCATTGGGTCGGCTCCAGTCCCGGAGAACTTGGCCAACTGGATCATCGAGTCCAGCCACTTGGCGGATGCCGTCGGCCATGGCCGCGACGCGATCGGGCGTGAGGCGCAAACGGTCAATGGCAGCTTGGGTGAGGCCGTTTTGTTCGGCGGCAGCGGTATCCTCCGCGTTGGCAGCAAGGATCTCCGGCGAACGAACAACGAGTTCATCCGCCATGGCGATGAGAATTTTATTTTTTTGGGTGGCCGTAAGGCGTGCTAGGGCGCGTGAAGCGTCGCTCGCGCGGCGTCCAATGGTGTGGATTTCCTGTTCTAGTGTCATGTGGCTACAAAAGGCGTGTAATCTAGGCCGTGGGTATCGGCAACGACTTTGCAAGTAACGCTGCCTTGGTAGATGCTCAATCCCTCACGAAGTCCCACCACGCGGTCGAATGCCTCCGAGAGAGGAAAGTCGGCAAGCGCTTCAATATAACGGTACGTCACGTTGGTAAGGGCCTGAGTAGCCGTGCGGGCATAGGCGCCTGGCATGTTCGCAACGCAGTAGTGCACGATCCCTTCCTCAACAAAAGTCGGGTTGTCATGTGTGGTCGGGCGCGATGTTTCGAGGCAACCACCCTGGTCGATCGCGATATCCACGACCACGCTATCCGGCTTCATGAGACGAAGCATGTCGCGGGTCAATAGTTTTGGAGCCTTCGCGCCGGGGACCAGAACAGCTCCGATGAGGAGGTCTACCGTGGGCAAGAGATCGAGAAGACTGGACTCGCTGGAATAAAGGGTGTGGGCCGTGCTCAGCGTGATATCCAGGAAACGCATCCGCTCCAGATCGACCTCGAGGATGGTCACATCTGCTCCCACGCCTGTTCCCATCCTAGCCGCATTGACGCCGGCAGTGCCGCCACCGATGACAACGATTTTCCCAGGTAGGACGCCGGGCACGCCACCGAGAAGTACGCCTTTACCGCCTGTGTGCTTGGCGAGAAAATACCCCCCGACCAGCACAGACATCCGGCCGGCAATTTCACTCATCGGCTCGAGAAGCGGAAGGCGATTATTGACCCTCACGGTTTCGTACGCGATGCAGGTGGCACCTGTTTTCATGAGGGCTTCGGTGAGGGGACGGCTGGCAGCCAAGTGCAGGTAAGTGAAAAGAATCTGGCCCTCGCGGAGAAGCAGGTACTCCTCGGGCAAGGGTTCCTTCACCTTTACCACCATGTCGGCACGATTAAAAAGCTCGGCATGGCTGGAGACGATCTCGACGCCAGCCTCGCGGTAGTTGTCATCACCAAAGCCAACGCCTGCCCCTGCCTGAGACTCAACGATGACTTGATGGCCGTGTTTGAGAAGTTGATAGGCGGCTGACGGCAGGAGTGCCACGCGATGCTCCTGGGCTTTAATTTCCTTTGGTACACCGATGATCATATGCCAAATATGAACCCAAAGGTTTTTTTGCGAAAGTGGTTTCTCGCTTGATTGGAAACGAGGGGAGTGGTGTCTATTGTAAATCGCGTGAGGCCCATTTTTTTCATCGCAGCAATAATCTTCGCCGCATCATGCGGCTACCTGGTCGCGCAGACCAATACCGAGAAGGAATTGGAGGCAAGTTCTACGGAACACATGCGTGAGGAACTTGGGGTGAATCCTGTAACCTCGCCTTCGATTGCATCATTGCTCAAAGATCTCGAAAATTTTCGCCCAGTGCCTCTCCGCACCATCGAGACAGCAAACCGGGAGGCAAGTTTCAGCAACCGTCTCCAGACCGCGCTGCACTTCGGTTCGCTGGTAGCGGACGGTTTCATGCTCACGATCGCCGAGCGTCCACAGGATATACAAGACATCGGTCGCGAGCTCATTCGTCAATCTCGCTCGCTTGGTGTCGGCAACCGACTCGCCAAGCGGAGTAAAAGCCTCCTCGAACTCAGCGACAAAGGGGACTGGCTTGGCATGCGCGAGGAATTGGTAAAAACCCAAGCCGATGTCGAAGAGTCCATGATGGAGCTTCACGACGAAGAGATGGCCCACATGGTCAGCTTGGGCGGGTGGCTTCGAGGTTTTCAACTCGGAGCGGTCAGCACTGATGAGCGCTACTCGCCTGCGAAGGCCGACACCCTGAGCCGCGTAGATGTCATTGATTATTTTTTAGATCGCTTGGAAACCTTGAACCCCCGCCTGAAAGCCACCGAGATGGTCACGGAATTTACAGGCCGCATCAAAAAAATCCGCTTGGTTTTAGTCGAGACCCAAGGAGCAACTCCGACTCCCGAGCAGGTTGTAAAATTGCGCAAGCTAGCCGATGAGGCCGAGCAAATCGCCACTACCAAAGTAGGCGGCGACGGCCAACTGCTGCGCTAAGGGCTTATCGATTACAAGCGCCCTTGCTAACAACTTCCAGCGTTTACGGCCCTGATAGATCACGAAACTCAGGCGGTCTGGCCACAACTTCCTACTTGTGACTTTGATTACTGCGTCACGCGACTCGCCCCTCCAAACTCATGCCGCCATGGCCGCGCAGAGTAACCGCAAACGAAAAAGCTGGGCAACCATTCGGGTCAGTCCCGCGTATTGACGCAATTTAAAAAATCTGATTTCAGTGGAGCGACCCTGCGAGCGATTGGAGGGCATTGTGGTCGGCCCATGTAAAAAGCGATAATACGCGGGACTGACCCCCACCCTAGGCAAGTGATTTTTATTCAGCAAAAATCGTAGTGATCACTTCGGCGCGAACCAGTGGCATCTCCTCGATGCCCTTAAGCGCTTCAACTCCCTCGATCCACGGCGTGTTGGAGAGATCACCTTCGAGGTCGCCCGTCTACGGGAAAGCCTCTCACAGAGACACAAAGACACGGAGAAAACTTCCTGCCCACCGCGCTGCCGTCGTTATTCTTGCTGCGTTTTCAGGTTTGCCTCCTTCGCTCCCGCTCATGTCGCCCTTCGGGCTGCCTTTGGCAGGCTACCCAGCCAGCGCCCGCTGGCATGTGTTCAGGTTTGCCTCCTTCACCCCCTCTCAGCCTACCCAGGCGAATCCTTCTCCGGCCTGCAGCTCATGTGCCTCATGTATGCCGGATTCAAACGCATCGCTCCCGAGCAAGATACCGCTATGGATTTGAACGAGCCTTGGATCGCCACTCTGGAGTTGTTTGATGCGGAAAAGCGTTCTTAAGTCTATTTAATGTCAACAATTTATGCTGACCACTTTGAGACCTTTGACAACTCGATTGCAAATAGAGCCAGAATGATGGCAATCAATCTGGGCATGGATATCGGCGAGACGCCGACTCTCCATAAGTTTGATTGGACCTCATTGCCGCCATTCGTCTCCCGGCATAATGCGTTTCATGAATGCATCAAACAAGGGAACAGTGAAAGCGGTGTCGCCATGACTGGGGCTCCAGATCATGCCTTTAACGATTAACTGGCTACGGGTCGGGCCGAGCGAGGTGACATCACGCCCGAGCTTTTCGGCGATGTCTCCCGACCGGTGTGGTCCTGCGCCTATATCAGACATTGCCCGTAGATATCTTTTTTCGAGTGGCGTGAGCCGATCAAACCGAACCCTGAAGAAACTATCATCCAGAGCCGCGATTGCCGATGTGGTTGCCTGTTTGACATCCGCAAGGGTAATGGGCGAACTCGTAGCCACATCCCACGAATGTTTGCCCCATTCTTGGAGGAAATAAGGATATCCGCGAGTTTCCTTGATGATCTGATCCAGCGCGTCCTCGTTCACATTTATTCCTTGCTCGGCAGCCGGTTTGCGGATTGCGAGCCTTGCTGCCTCCACGGATAAAGGGCCGATTTGCGGAAAATCAAACAACCTCTCGGCGTAGGATTTAGCTCGTCCCATTTTTCCCGGTAACTGGGGAAGCCCTGCACCCACCAATACGACGGGTAGTGAGCGTTGGGCTGAACGGTGCAAGGCGGTGATGAGCGAAGCAAGCTGCTCCTCGTCTACGTATTGCAGTTCATCCACAAACATGACCAGAGCAGTTCCCGCCTTTTTTGCAGCCGCGCCCGACACCTCAAGCAACGCCTGCAAGTCGTGTTCCAAATCGCCGTTGTCGGCCAAACCTGGCTCGGGCTCAAAATC
Source organism: Verrucomicrobiota bacterium (assembly GCA_009886045.1). Lineage (GTDB taxonomy): Bacteria > Verrucomicrobiota > Verrucomicrobiia > Chthoniobacterales > Terrimicrobiaceae > UBA967. Next base: position 913 of record VFJO01000264.1, on the reverse strand, counting down.
CATACCGACTTCGATATCCTGATACTTTACCTTCAATGCTTTCGCAAAGCCCGCTAATCCCCTCAACGCCCGCTGTGCCAGTTCTTTGGCCTGCTCATTGCGGGACAGGCGGAGTAGCGCCTGCCGAAGCTGTGGTGCCAGAATAGCTGGTAAAGACCTGTTTTCTGGAGCTTCCACGCGTATGGTCTCCATTCCCGATGCCGCAGCAGCATCGCGTAATTTATCCAACAAGACCGTCTTGCCGACGCCGCGCAATCCCACCATTAGGATACTCTTGGTCGGCCTGCCTGCTCTCACTCGCTCCAATGCAATCCGCACCGTTTCACGAAGCTCGTCACGTCCCGCGAGTTCGGGTGGAGGGGTTCCCGCCCCGGGCGCATAAGGATTTTTAATTGGGTCCATGGCTGAATTATATCAAAATTATGATGGTTTACAAGAATTTTGTAAACCTCCTAATAAACTTCAAACTCGGAACACTTTCATCACCTCATCCCCGAGGTGGTTGATCACTTTGATGGCGATTCTACCGTTCTTGGGTTTGTCGAAAGGACCGCTGGTGTTGCTGTCGAGGGTCGCCTTGGGGAGAACCTCTCACAGAGACACAAAGACACGGAGGCAAGAAACGGGTGGGCGGGGTTTCGCTTCGTGGGAACGCCGAGGTCCCCCTCGGTCCCTCTGCTCAGCGATGCCAACGGGAACATCGGCGAACCTCTGGCATTAGGACGCCTTCAAGCGCTTCGACTCCCTCGATCCACGCCGTGTCATGGAGATCACCTTTGAGGTCGCCTGTCTTGGTGAAAGCCTCTCACGGAGCCACAAAGACGCGGAGAAAAGTTCTCGACCGGAACGCCGACGTCCTCGTCGGCATCAGCACCTCATAGCAATGACACTCCGGCAACTCCACCAAACCCAG
>VFJO01000147.1 GCA_009886045.1 Verrucomicrobiota bacterium | reverse complement strand
GCAAAAGCTGGTGGACCAAAAAGACATTTGCTGATGCTCTGCGTGTGGATTTGTTAGATGCTGCCACTCTTCGAGAGTTGGCTGCTCGCCCGGAGCGTTTACGCGATATGGTTCATGGTGCGAGCGATTGCAATACGGTGGTGGTGGATGAAGTGCAAAAACTACCCGAACTTTTGGAGGTCGTTCATGGATTGATTGAGGAAAAGTCGGGGAAAGTTTTTGTATTAACTGGGTCGAGTGCCAGAAAGCTTCGGCGTGCTGGTGTGAATTTGCTTGGAGGCCGGGCGGGAAGATTGAGTATGCATCCGTATATGGCGGCGGAGTTGGGCGACGCCTTTTCTCTGGAGGAAGCATTGAGGCATGGTTTGCTGCCGGTTGTCATTGGAGCATCTGATCCTGATTTTCAGATGCAGGCCTATTGTGGATTATATCTCAAAGAGGAGGTTCAGGCGGAGGGATTCGTGAGAAATGTTGGAAATTTTGCAAGATTTTTGGAGGTGATGAGTTTTTCTCATGGAGGGGTCTTGAATCTTTCAAATGTCTCCCGTGAATGTGCGGTGAAAAGGGCAACATTGGAGGGCTATCTCTCAATTCTGGAGGACTTGATGCTGGGGTGGAGGTTGCCGGTTTTTACCCGACGCGCCAATCGGGAGCTTGCGAGCCATCCCAAATTTTATTTTTTTGATACAGGCGTTTACCGTGCGAACAGACCTCAAGGCCCTCTGGACCTCCTCACTGAAATTGAGGGGCCTGCTCTTGAGGGGCTTGTCGCTCAAAATCTCAAGGCCTGGTGTGATTACAGTCAAGGAAATCACGCGCTTTATTATTGGCAAACAAGGTCGCAGGTGGAAGTGGACTTTGTGATCTATGGCGAGTCTGGATTGTATGCCGTAGAAGTAAAAAACACTCAAAAAGTTCGACAGGAAGATTTGTCTGCTTTGAAGTCCTTTGCTGAAGACTATCCAGAAAGTAAAAGATTTCTGCTCTATCGAGGTCAGGAGACGCTACTGAGAGATGGAATCCAATGCATGCCATGCGAGAAATTCTTGAGAACTTTAAAGCCGGATGCATGGGCCTAACTAATGCCTGACATTTCCGTCATCATTCCCGCTTACAATCGGGTCGAACTTATTGGGGAAACGCTGCGGCTACTGTGCTGCAAGAACTTCGCGATTACGACATTAAAAATGCTGATAGCGCAAGGGCTCTTCAGTTTTTCACCGGTGCTGTCCTAGCGGCCTTGCCTAAAAATCCGCCACTCCCTTGGTCTGGATTGGTGGAACAACAGCGATGGTTCAGCAAGTTGCGAAAGTCATGAATGAACTGTCGCAGTTAGCTGTTGAGCTGGGGGATTCGCAGTTCAGCATTGGGGAGAACCCCGAATGACGATGGATGTGGATCTTTCTTTGCTCACGGGGTTTGGAGGAGGAAGAGATTTTCGTCGATGAGCTGTTGCGGCATTACGCAAGCCGTTTGCCGGATGCGAGAAACTTTGCCCTACAAACTCGCGTATTACTTTTGAGGCACCACTCCGGTGTGGGAATTGATATTGCCTTGGGAGCACTACCAGTCGAGGAGTCTGCTGTGAATCGCTCAAATTTGGTCGAAGTGGAGCCTAGCTGTATTGTTCGCATCTGCACAGCAGAGCATTTGGTTGTGATGAAAGCGTTTGCAAATCGGGTTATCGACTGGCATGATGTGCGCGGCGTTATTGTGCGCCAAGGCTCGGCCAATATGGATTGGAGCTATATCCAGCAAAAGCTTGTGCCTCTCTGTGAGGCCAAGGAAGAGCCTGAGATTCTTGATAGATTAATATCGCTAAAGCGCAAGTTTGAAGCATAAAAGTGGTAAAAATCTCACTCATAATTCCCGCTTACAACCGCGCCGAGCTTATTGGGGAAACGCTGCGGAGTTTGTTGAAGCAAACGGTGCCGATGTCAGAAAAGACTTTTTAAAAAGCTAAATATTGATTAAAATGGTTTCTATGGAAGATCAATTAGAGCAAATTTTCAAAGAGAAAATTCTTTCGGCTGTTGAGTTGCCTGTTCCAAATTTAACGAGGCGGAATAAGGATCGTGCCCAATTTTTTTGAATTAAAAGTCATTCACCAGCAAAATCTAGGCTTCTGCGTAAGCCAAGGGCTTGCATTTTATCCTTGAAATATAGACTTTTCATGTCTAAATTACGCGAATGATATCAAGGTCAACCATTCAGGAATCAGTTGTAAGTGGGCTAGAGCATTGGCCCGGTGTGGCTTTGCTGGGTTCAAGGCAGTGTGGTAAGACGACGCTGGCACGACAAATTGCTCAGAATCTGGGAGGAAAAAATTTTGATTTGGAGAATCCTGAGGATGCTGCAGCGTTGGAGAATCCGATGCTGGCTCTGGAACCCTTGAGGGGACTCGTCGTTTTGGATGAGGTGCAGCGGAAGCCAGAATTATTCCCGATTCTAAGGGTCCTGATGGATCGTGTGGAATCTCCGGCGAAATTTCTTCTGTTGGGGAGTGCTTCGCCGTTTTTGGTGCATGGTGTCACGGAATCGTTGGCGGGCAGGGTTTCGTTGGTTGATCTCCAAGGTTTCTTGGTGGAAGAAGTGGGGACGGAAGAAATTTCTAAACTCTGGATTAGAGGAGGATTCCCAAGATCTTTTCTCGCCGAGAATGAAAATCTCAGCCACGGCTGGAGGCGGGATTTTATCCGGACTTTTATCGAAAAAGACTTTGTGACTCTTGGGCTGGGGGCCACTCCATCGAGTCTTGGAAGACTATGGCAGATGGTGGCGCACTATCATGGCCAAGAGCTGAATGCCTCTGAGATCGGGCGTGCACTTGGTGAATCCTATAAAACGGTGCAGCGGCATTTGGAACTCCTCGAGGGGGCTTTCATGATCAGAATTCTGCGGCCTTGGTATGAAAACCTCGGCAAGCGACTAGTAAAAAGCCCAAAGCTTTATGTGCGGGATAGTGGGTTGTTTCATTCTTTGCTCGGAATCGGCACTTATGATGGCTTACTTGGGCATCCTAAAATCGGCGCGAGTTGGGAGGGATTTGCACTTGAGCAGGTTCTTGCCAAGCTTCCCAAAACGGATGCCTGGTTCTGGGGAACTCAAGGCGGGGCGGAACTTGATTTGTTCGTTCAGGCGGGTGGAAGAAGGATTGGATTTGAATTCAAGGTGGGCGATGCTCCGAAAATGACGAAGTCGCTTTTCATTGTTTATAAAGATCTTGCGCTGGAAGAACTGTTGGTTGTTAAACCGCTTGGCAGGGGATACCCGCTCGAAAAAAGAATTCGCGTCCTGTCCTTGGAGGAGGCACTGGTGTTTTGTAACGAGATCGCCAAGGGGTAGAAAAGGGCCGTATGTTTTATTGTGCTTGCAATATTTCGAGTGTTCCGTAAAAATGCGACGCAAATTTATGGATGTTTCGCGATTTTTTAAAAAACCTCAGGGTCATTTTTTTCTTTTAGGGCCACGAGGCACAGGCAAAAGTTGGTGGACCAAAAAGACTCCTCTGTGTTCTCTGTGCCCTCTGTGGTTAAACCTTCCCTGCGAGTGATTCGCCAGCAGTATGCCGGGCCAAGAGCGGCGAGGAATCGGGGGCTGCCTGCGGCACTCTGTCTCGCTCCACTCGGCTGTGGTTAGTCCTTCTTCAACCGCGCCCCGCCCGTTGGTTGTTTAAAAATAGAGTTGGAGTCGAAGAAAAATAATATATCAAATTTCCTTCGTGTATAGTCGAAGAAAATATTCCGAAAAACTCGATCTCTACGCCTTCAAACCTCTAATCAAGGTGCTGACGGGTATGCGTCGCGTGGGCAAGAGCACGCTTTTGAAGTCGCATGCAGAGGCGTTGAGAAAAAATTTTCCGTCTGCCGGGATTCTGGCGATTGACAAAGAATCGATGGAATGGGATCACATCCGAACTGGTAAGGAATTGCATGAGTTCGCAATTGCGAAATTTGAAGGCCAGCCGGGCCCGTATGTCCTGATGGTGGATGAGGTGCAGGGCGGTTTTGCTGCCTAAAAATGATAGCTGATCCTCCTTCGCGCTATGCGACTACGGCGTGATCGGGGGAAATGAGGAAGTAACTGGTGGCGGGTAACTGGTAACTCGCCCAGACAATGACACAGGGAGTGGTGAAGGGCTTGACTTGGGAAAAAATTAGCCTAAACAGAATTTATGAGCGTAACCGAGGAAATTGTTAAAGAGGCCGTGGGCTTAGATTTTACCCAGCAAAGAGAGCTTCTTATGTTTGTAAAATACTTGAAAACAAAAAAACAGGGTGACGATAATGCGGATTTCAAGAAGTTTTCTTTGGAATCGGCCATGCGGGGCATGGAAGATGAGCCGGATTTTTATGACGAAACGCCGGTTGTCCGAAAATGATCTCCGAGGGCGACATCTTTTTGTTCAAGTTCCCGCTCACAAACCAATCTACGGGCAAGCGTAGGCCAGCGGTTTTGTTAAAAAAAATTCCAAGCCAGATTGGTGATTGGTTGGTATGTATGGTGAGTTCCCAATTGCACCATGAGGTTCAGGGAGTTGATATAGTGGTGCGCACTGATGAAAAAATGTTTGCAGAAACGGGTTTTCGAAAAGATAGCTTGATTCGTGTCACAAGATTGGCAGTGGTGGATGAAGCCATCCTTGAAACGAAAATCGGCAATTTGCCTCATGATGCCTTATTTGCATTGAAAGGCAGGTTGGCGGACTGGCTGACTTCATGTTAGTTTTCAATCTATGGTTGGGATGCGGCGAGACCGATTTAGGTGCTAACAAGTAAATGGTTGCGAAGAGGCGAGGGGTCATCCTCCTTCGCGCTATGCGACTACGGTGTGACGAGGGGAAAGTAGAAGTAACGCGTAGCGAGTAACTGGTGGCGAGCCCAAAAGCGAAAAGCTGAAATGCTAAAATGCTGAAATTTTGAATATAATGCTTGCTGATATTTCAGTCATTATTCCCGCTTACAACCGGGCGGGTTTGATCGGTGAGACATTGCAATCTCTGTTGAAGCAAACGGTCCCGGCGAAAGAGATTATTGTTGTCGATGATGGATCGACCGACGGAACAGCGGAAAAAACGCTGGAAGCGTTTGAAAACTGGAAACTGGAAACTGGAAACCTGAAAAACGATGACGGGGAGCAGTTTTCAGGAAATTCCAAATCCAACATTCCAAATCCAACATTCAAAATTCTGCGTCAGCAGAACGCCGGGCCTGGAGCTGCGAGAAATCGGGGGCTCGCAGAGGCGACGGGCGAGTTTATTCATTTTTTTGATAGTGATGATATTGCCGCGCCAAATAAGCATGAGGTGCAGTTGCGGGCGCTTCTCGAAACTGGAGCGGATATTGCCTATGGGCCGTGGGTCAAGGGCAGGTTCCTGCCTGCGGAAAAGTTGAAAGATTTTTTAACCACGGATGACACGGATAATCACGGATACCAGAAGAATCAGCATGGCAACGCCCAGGGGACCTGTGCTGGCGCTGCGTTTTCAAATCGCTTCACAAGCGAGCTTGCGCGGGATTGTGAAAACGCATCGCCCACTCGCTCCGCGAGCGGCCCTGCTGAGGCGCTTTTTGCTGATCATGGGGAAATAGGAAGCGCTGGGGGTAATCAGCTTGCTGATTCGAAGGAGTTTTTGGAGGGCCAGTCGCAAGCTGGCTTGCAGATGGACAATCAAAAAGACCCCACCATTCGCACCGCGAATGATCCCAGCGCTTCCGGAGAATATTCTTCATCCGTGTTAATCCGTGATATCCGTGGTTCCAAGTATTCTTTGCCTTTGAACTTCGTTCCAGAGGGTCCGGTTTTGCAGGCTCGGGGGTTGCCTCATGGTGATTTGGTGCGGGCTCTGCTGACGAATTGGTCGGTCGTGCCGCACGCGTGTTTGTTTCGGAGGTCGATTTTGGAGAAAGCGGGTGGCTTTCCGGAGGATATCTGGGTCGGGGAGGATCAGTTGCTTTTTTTGAGATGCCTCCTTGCAGGTGCCAAAGTAGTGCACACGCCGGAGACTATGGTTTTTTATCGGCTGGGGAATGATCCTGGGAAATTGACGGCGACAGGTGCGGCCCAAAAGCGCCACGCCAAAGAGTGGGCGAGGTTTTTGCTGAAAGCACAGGAAGAGGTGTCGAGTGCTGTAAAAAGGCTTCCCGCGGAGGCGCAGAGGCGCGGAGATTTTCTAACCACGGATGACACGGATAAACACGGATACCAGAAGAATCAGAATGGCAACGCCCAGGGAACCTGTGCTGGCGCTGCGTTTTCAAATCCCTCCACAAGCGAGCTTGCACAGGCTTCTGAAAACACATCGCTCACTCGCTGCGCGAGTGGCTCTTCTGAGGAGGCGCTTTTTGCTGATCATGGGGAAATAGGAAGCGCTGGGGGGAATCAGCTTGCTGATTCGAAGGAGTTTTTGGAGGGCCAGTCGCAAGCTGGCTTGCAGATGGACAATCAAAAAGACCCCACCATTCGCACCGCGAACGACCCCAGCACTTCTGGGGAATATTCTTCATCCGTGTTAATCCGTGATATCCGTGGTTCCAATTCTGTCACCCTCGACGCTGAACGCTCGACCCTCGGCTCATCCACTCCGCCAGCGGAGTGGTATGGCTTTCGCCTCAGGGCGTATGAGGCTTGGCGGGATTTAGAGAAGTTTTTTCCGGATGGGGAGGACGAATTGAAGAATGAGTTGCAAAGGATTTGGAAGAGGAATCGGTTTTCAGGCTTCAGGTTTCAGGTTTCAGGTTTTGTCTTGCGAAAGCTTGGTGGGCTGAAGCAGCGTTTGCTTGGTTATCGGGAGCATGCTTCTTTTCAATGTGGAGTCGTCGGTAAAAAAATAGCTGATTCAATTCTACAATGAAGTGGTTGATCGTTGAGGATGCTTTGAGAGACCGTAGGGGGCATTGGGTGGAATATGTCTCGACTTTTGTGCGTGGGCTCAAGGAGCTTGGCGATGAGGTGACGGTGCTCTGTGATCGCAAGGCCGAGGCGTTTATTATGGAGCAGACGGGGGCGAGACCGGTGTTGCCG
>VFJO01000296.1 GCA_009886045.1 Verrucomicrobiota bacterium | reverse complement strand
TTTCACCGGCGTTTTCACCGGCGTTTTCACCGGCGTTTTCACCGGCGTTTTCACCGAAATTGGTTCCGTGATCGTGGCTGCTACATACTCGCTCCGGAAAGGAAATTTGAACCAGAAGTCTCCGGGCGTATAATCGATTTCTGGTGCTGGGCATTTGGCTTCTTGGCAGGCGGTTATGATTCGCTCGACTCCGCGTCCCCAAGATTCGATTTCACCAGCGCGGAAGAAGGCATTTGCGATATCCGGGTTGAAGGGTTTGGAGGAATGCTTTTCCGTCAGGCGAGCAACCGTCCAGTCGAGCGGCAGATGACCGGGGTTCCAGACCCAAAGTTTGTCGGCATACACGCTGATTTGGATAGGCGCTCCGCTGGAGTAGTCTTTGTGGGCGACTGCGTTGAGGATGGCTTCGCGCAGGGCTTCCTCGGGGACGGGATAGGTTTCCACTCGCTGCACACCATCATAGGAAATCAAGGCCTTGAGATACTTGGACCGGAGCGTTTCGAGGGTTTTATCGACCTGACTAAAGAGATCGCCATGAATTTCATCATGGAAAACAAGGTCGGCATTCGTGCGGAAGAAGCCGATCTTGATGTAGGCCCCGGTGACAAATCGCTCGGGATCAGGGTGAAAGAGGAGGATTGCGGCGCGTTTCAGGTAAGTTCCATCCATGAGATGAAGCTTTTCCAAAAGACCCTCATCCGCTTCTTGAAGAATTTCGGGTGTGAGTCGCTTGCTGCGCAGAGCGCGTTTGCGGAAGGCCGACAGGGAAACCGGATCGAGGTCGGCTTGCGAAACATTTGGCACCGGCACCCCGTCCCAATTCCGACCCTGCTTGCGCAGCAGAAAACGATCCAGCGCTGCGCCTTTCAATTCCTGCTTCGTGCTGCCGCTCCGATAGTGGTATTCCCCCTTGTAACTTATCGGATAGGGATAAGGTTCGACAACAATCTCGACGAGATCACCACCCTGCTCTTGCCGAAGGTTCACATCCACCAAAATCCCGAGCACATCACGGACCTTGTTTGGAAGTTCCTCCAACAATTTCTTGGAATCTTTTACTCCGATAGGATCGCCTTTGTTATTTTTCCCGATGACAAGGGTTCCTCCGCCCGCGTTCGCAAATCCAGAAATCCACTTCAAGTATTCGTCACGCCAGGATTCTTTCCATTCGATGGATTGGTGTTCGGTCATTTTGAAAAATTGGGTAGATTGGGGGTGGTCTTCATGTCGCTTGGCGCACGGCTCTCGGCTTCGACGGTGGCGGCGGGTGCAAAGTAAAAAGTCAGAAGGAGGAAGGATGAAGTGAGAATGAGTTTTTTCATGGTTTTATTCCGTTAAGTTGCTGTCGTTGATCGACGCCGCTTTCAGACGATATCTGGTGGCCCTTCCTTCGCCAAAGCGTTCGATTTTTTTGAGGTCCAAAAGTTTTTTGATGGCGCTTTCGATTGTTCGCGGCGGCATACACAGAGCTTCCACAGCGGTCTTGCGGCTGAAGTCCCCTGTGGCGCGAGCCCAGTTCCAGAGTTCCCATTGCTTCTCGGAGAGCAAGTTTTCCGATCCATCATCGGCAAGGATGCGAATCGCTCCCCTCGCCTGCTCGCGGACGATTTCCAGGAAAAAAACCAGCCACTCTGAGAGATCCTCGCTCGCGGTTTTCCAACTTCGCTGTGTCCTGTTCAGAGCCAGATAGTAATCCGCCTTGCGCCCCTCTATGCATTTTTCGTGGGACACGACTTCCGTAAATTCATAGCCCTCCCGAAGCAGGATCAGATTGGCCAGCAAACGGCTTGTGCGCCCATTGCCATCTTGAAAGGGATGGATGGCCAGATACTCAAAAAGAAAATTGGCCGCAAGGATCAGCGGGTGACGAAATTTCTCTTCGCTCGCCCAGCCATACCATTCCACGAGTTCTTGCATTTCCTTGGGAGCCAAATGCGGCGGGGTGGGATCAAAGATGATTCCCACGACTTGGCCTTTGGCATCCTTGGCCTCCACGCGATTCGGTCCAAACTTGTAAGAGCCAGCATGCCTCTCGTCCTTTTCGCTGTGGCGCAACATGTCCCGATGCAGTTGCAAAATCAAAGACTCGCCCACGCTCATTTCCCGGTGGTTCTGAAAAACAGACTCCAGCACCTCCAAATAACCAGCCACCTCCTGTTGGTCGCGAGTGCGGAATTTTTTGATACGCAGCTGGCTATATAACGCCTCCACCTCCGCATCGCTCAACTTGTTTCCCTCAATGCGGTTTGAAGCACCCGTCGAAGTCACGATCACCGAACGAACCAAGCGTTCCAAAGTGCGAGCCTGCAGCCGACCGGCAAGACGCCAACCATTTCTTACCCCATCGATCTCCGCAATCACGGCATAAACGCGCTCCGCCAGACTTGCTCCCAACTCCAGCCTTCGGCTCAATCGACTTGTTCGAAAATCTAACATGCCAGCTTACTTTTCCATGTGAGATTATGTGATATCATGTGAGATTTTCCAAGCCTTTTTTTCAATTCAGATGACCGGCGGGAGCAGAGGTAGAACTTATTGAAATCCCAGCACCAAAGCGGCTTCAGATCAGTTGCCCTCCAGTCCCCTCTGAAGCTCCTTCGTGCGCTTTTGCGCGGCAGCGATCTGCTCGGAGGTCATTTTTTCAGCTAATAAATCTCTATTCTTTTGGGCCGATCCATTTGTCACACTGGCAAGGTTAAATAAAATGTAAGCTTCGACTGCATCTTTCGCCACCCCTTCGCCATTGGCGTAGCCCATCCCTAAATAGATTTGACCCTCGGCATGCCCTTGATCTGAAGCCTTACGAAACCACTTCACCGCCTCGACTGCATCTTTCGCCACGCCTTCGCCTTTTGCGTAGCACAAACCTAAAGTGGATTGAGCCTGGGCAATCCCTTGCTCTGCAGCCTTACGAAACCACTTCACCGCCTCGACTGCATCTTTCGCCACGCCTTCGCCATTGGCGTAGCGCATCCCTAAATTGAATTGACCCTTGGCATGCCCTTGCTCTGCAGCCTTGCGATACCACTTCGCCGCCTCGACTGCATCTTTAGCCACGCCTTCGCCATTGGCGTAGCACATCCCTAAATAGAATTGACCCTCGGCATGCCCTTGCTCTGCAGCCTTGCGCCACCACTTCGCCGCCTCAACAGCATCCTTCGCCACGCCTTCACCACTGTTATAGTGCAGTCCTAAATTAAATTGAGCCATGGCATCCCCTTGATCTGCAGCCTTACGAGACCACTTAACAGCCTCGAGTGCATCTTTCGCCACGCCTTCGCCATCGGCGTAGCATGCCCCTAAACAGATTTGACACTTGGCATGCCCTTGCTCTGCACCCTTACGATACCACTTCACCGCCTCGAACGCATCCTTGGCCACGCCTTTGCCGTTCTTGTAGCAGTTCCCTAAATTGAATTGAGCAGCGGCAAGCCCTTGTTCTGCAGCCTTGCGATACCACTTCACCGCCTCGACCTCATTTTTGACCACGCCGCCTCCGCCAATATTGTAGCACCACCCTAAACTGAATTGACCCATGGCATACCCTTGCTCTGCAGCCTTGCGATACCACTTCACCGCCTCGACTACATCATTGGCTACGCCTCTGCCATTGGCGTAGCACACCCCTAAACCGATTTGACTCTCGGCATGCCCTTGCTCTGCAGCCTTGCGATACCACTTCACCGCCT
>VFJO01000008.1 GCA_009886045.1 Verrucomicrobiota bacterium | reverse complement strand
GTTTTAGGATTACTCGTAAGCTTGGCGTCTTTGGTAATGGTGATCGGTATATATCGGTTTAAGCCGACTGTCCTGACAACGAAAAGAATATTATGTTTGAGTGCAGGGTTCCCCTCGCTGACAACATGAATGAGACACTTCCCATGGGTTATATTACTGTAGGGCTTGGAAGGTTACCATTCAATGAGTTACTCAAACAAGAAGCATACATCTGAGGTAGAAACGGAAGGAGGCCGTAGGCCGACTGGAGTTTCTACCTCAACCGGCGCCGCGCCCGACCCCGAAGTTTCGGCCAAGGCTAAGCGCCGGACATTTAGCGCAGAACAAAAGCTACGCATTCTGGAAGCAGCAGATCTCTGCACGGAGTATGGCCAGATTGGCGCGCTCTTGCGTCGCGAAGGTCTCTTTTCATCGCAACTTGCGACATGGAGGGATGAGCGACTCAAAGGCACCTTTGCCGGGCTCGCCCCTCAAAAGCGCGGCCGTAAAGCGCCAGAGCCCGCGACAAAGGCTTTGCTTGAAGAGAAGAAGCAATTGCAACGCGAGAATGAACGTCTTAAGAAAAGGCTCGCGTATGCTGAGCTGATTATCGATATCCAAAAAAAAGCATCGGAGATCCTGGGGATCCCCCTGAAGAGCCTCGACTTCGAAGAGGACGAATGATGCACGCCGCAAAAGAATTGGCGCCCGTCGTGGGCAGCGAGGCGGCTTGTGCGGCGCTTTCGTTGCCGCGCGCCTCATACTATCGGTTTTTTGAGGAGAAGGAGGCCCCTGGAGAGCCGGTTTGCCGGCCACCCTCTCCGCGGGCGTTGCTGCCGGATGAGCGCGAGAAAGTGAAAGACATTCTGCACTCGGAACGCTTCGTCAATCACGCTCCATCCCAAGTTTGGGCAACTTTACTTGATGAAGGTACCTACCTTTGCTCAGAGCGCACCATGTATCGAATCTTGGAGAGCGAGGGTGAGCTCCGCGAACGCCGTAACCAGTTACGCCATCCGGCTTACAAGGCCCCAGAACTGCTGGCAACCAAGCCCAACCAGGTGTGGTCGTGGGATATCACGAAGCTGCTTGGCCCGACTACCTGGTCGTATTTTTACCTCTACGTAATCATCGATATTTTCAGCCGGCACGTGGTCGGGTGGATGGTCGCCGATAGAGAAAGTGCAACGCTCGCGGAAAAACTCATCGGCGAAACCTGCGAGAAACAGCAGATTTCCAAGGGGCAACTAACTCTCCATGCAGATCGCGGTTCGTCGATGAAATCGAAAGCCGTCGCGCTAATGCTTTCGGATCTTGGCATTACAAAAACGCACAGCCGGCCATACGTTTCAGATGACAACCCGTTTTCCGAATCGCAATTCAAGACATTGAAATATCGCCCTGACTTTCCAGATCGATTTCGGTCGATTGAAGAGGCCCGAGCATTTTGTCAGCGTTTTTTCCCTTGGTATAACCAGGAACACAGGCATTCAGGAATTGGGCTGTTGACGCCTGAGACGGTCCACTATGGCCGGGCTGATGAAGTGATAAAGGCTCGTGCCGTAACGCTGCTGCGAGCATACGAGGCAAGGCGAAACCGATTCGTGCGAAAAGTACCGACACCGCCGGTTTTACCGTCGGCGGTTTATATCAACCCGCCAAAAAATGAGGAGGCACTACACTAAATGAAGAAAAAAAGTGTCTCAAACTTGTTGACAGGTTCCGGAAGCGCCTGAGGAGCTTTTGATCGCTCAAGCGGTCGGCGGCCATTTTTTGGGTGGCGCCCTCGATGAGGTAGTCAGTCGTG
>VFJO01000015.1 GCA_009886045.1 Verrucomicrobiota bacterium | reverse complement strand
CCTAAACAAAAAACAGCCACTGCCCGCTCAAAAATCCCCGAGCCATCACCCGCTCGCGCCTACCTGAGTAGTTACGATTCTTCTAAAAATAAGTGAGGGTAAGTGAGTACTCACAAATATAATAATTAACAGAAGATAGATAGGCTTTTTTTATCTTTACCTTCGTTATCCGCGATACATTCAAACTTTATTTGAATTTTTTTCACACATTTTCGCTACGCCCCCACTCAAGAAAAAATATGCTAAAAATGTAACAAAAAACTTCTTTTATAATCGTCTACAGGCGTTTTGATGCACTCCAAGAAAATGCTAAAAGAAACGATTACGATTCCTCACACAGACTCCGGACATGTCATTTCAGTGTTCCCGGAAGGCAACTCTCATGCGCATCGAAATAAAAAGTGCAAAGGAGATTCTGGAGTAAAAAAGAAAGCAAAAAAGACACCTAAAACCGCGTCTAATGAGGTCTCCAAACAGCAACCCATACAAGTTATCATCAACCTCGGCAATCAGGTCGTGAATAATGAAAACGAGCTGAATAATGAAAAAAAACGTGTTCATCCGGCTTCAACTATTCCTGTCCGAATAGACCAACCCCATCATCGGGATGTTTTAAAACGCCCTTCTTCAAAGCAGACACGATCTGCCAATTCCTTTAAAAGCGAGATCGATCCCTCTCTCACCAAAAAACCAGAGGATCCCATGCCAGCGATCACCTCGGTTGACCAAGATCAAATCAAGATAGAACACAAATTCTCAAGTTTGGGATGGCGAACCTCCACGCTCGGTGTAGCCGCTCTTTTAACAATTTTGCTGGCGGGATTTCTTCTTGGAAGGATGGGCCAATCCTCAGCACTCGATGCTCGGAGCGCTTCTTTTGCTAAGCCTAGCTCAGACCTCCTCCAACAGCTTGACAGTGCTCTTGCATTAGTCCACTCCGGCCAAGCTTCGGAGGCACTTGGCAAGATTAAGAAGCTCAGTGAATCAAACCCCAACGTCCCTTCTTTGGAATATCTCGCGGCCTTGGCTGCTATCCAAAGCGGTGATATGAAGACTGCCTACGATAAAGCGTCTCTCTCCATCCAAAAAAATCAAAAGGTTTCTGATTCTTTGGTGCTCCTTTCCATGGCAGAATCCAGCAGTCAAGCCAGTGGAGGCTCCCCCCTCCGCGATGCAAAAATCGTGCAAGAATCCTTGCTTTGGCAGGCTGTTGAATCGGATTTAGCAAATCCTTCCCCAATGATAGAACTCGCCTCTTTCTTACGAAGTCAAAACAGGAACGACGAGGCCCTTCAACTCTTCACGGCCGCTAGTGCTCGCCTCCATCCGATCGATTCTCATGTCGTGGTGGAGACGTCTATCCAGCTCATGAAGCTCGAGCAAATTTCAGATTCCGAGCTTCCCGCTCCAACGCAAGGGGGCTCAATCCCGGAGGCATTCGCCTCTGTTTACATTTCGCTTCGAAAGAAGGATTACAACCAAGCTGAGATCGTTCTTCAAAAATGCCGTCAACAGGCATCCCCCGACTTGTTCTCTTATCTCTTAAACGACCCAGTTTTTAAGCCTTTTCAAAGTGAAGGGCTCATGAGTCGAGCTCTCTAATTCTTATGACCTCGGGCAACGCAAGGGGGGGGTAATTCTGCTCCTTAAAAAAATATTGTAAAAAAGCCTTGCGTCGGACGTGAGGCGTGGTAATTTAATAACGTTCTGGGGGGAACAGAAGCCCGTTGCAACACTCGTTGCGACGGGCTTCAACTTTTTTATGGCCGAATTTCAAACTGCCCGAGGGTTGCATACCTTTCCTTCCTGACCTATGAAAGAACCGACATGGCTAAAGACGACTGTATTGTAAGTAATGGAGTGGTGGTGGATGTGCTTCCTGGAACATTGTTTCGGGTTAAGTTAGCCAACGACCATATCCTTCTCTGCCACATTTCTGGCAAAATGCGGAAGCACTTTATCCGTATCGTCCCGGGGGATAAGGTAACAGTGGAAATCTCTCCTTACGACCTCACCAAAGGCCGCATCACTTTTCGCGAATCTGGAGCCCCTCATATACGCCGCTGAGCTTCTGAACCCGAGGGAAAGTTCTCTTCCAAAATCATGATTGCAGGAATCGATCTCGGAACCACTCACTCCCTCGTCGGCATCATGGACAGCGGCTTTCCTGTTCTCATAGCCGATGCCGATGGACGGCGTCTCACGCCCTCCGCAGTTTGGTTTCCCGAGTGTGGGGAGCCTGTGGTCGGTTGGCCAGCATTGGAAAAAAAACCCACGCATCCTTCCCTAGTTGTGACTTCCGTGAAACGACTCATCGGCCGACGTGTCGCCGAGGCGGCAGTTTCATCTTCGGGTTGCGCGGTAGAAGCAGGCCCAGATGGGGGAGTCCGAATTCTAGTGGGTTCCCTTTCTCTAAGCCCCGAGGAAATTTCCGCGCTCATCCTGTCAAAGCTCAAAGCAGACCTCGAAATGTCGTGTGGAGTTTCCGTGGACCGTGCGGTCATTACAGTTCCAGCTTATTTCAACGATGCCCAGCGATCTGCCACCAAGAGGGCAGGGGAGTTGGCAGGCTTTACCGTCGAGCGGATTCTCAGCGAGCCGACGGCTGCGGCATTGGCCTACGGACTCGACCGCCTTGGCGAGCGGGCCAGGGTCGCAGTTTACGATCTCGGTGGCGGCACTTTCGACATTTCTGTGCTCGAACTCAATTGTGGCGTCTTTGAGGTGCTTTCCACAAATGGCGACACCAGTCTTGGGGGCGACGACCTGGATGCTGCTCTGGCAAAAGCTTGGGGTGTTGCGCGCTTCGATGCCGAAAAAATCAAACGCGCCCTCACCGATTCCGACAGTGTTGAGTTTGATCATCACTCCTATCTTCGCTCCGATCTGGACGCCGCTTGCTTGCCGATCATTGAAAAAACCCGGCGGCATTGCCTGCGCTCCCTCTCGGATGCCCATCTCGAGACCTCGGCGCTGGATGCTGTTGTTCTGGTCGGCGGGGCCACACGCATGCCGATCGTCCGAAGATTTGTTGCAGAAATCTTCGGCCGCGAACCCGATGTGAGTCAGCATCCTGACGAAGCCGTGGCCCTCGGGGCAACAATCCAAGCAGGGATTCTAGAAGGTGGACTTCAAAATCTCACGCTCCTGGATGTCACTCCGCTCTCGCTCGGCATCGAGACATTCGGCGGGCTGATGAATGTCATCATTCCCCGCAATACAACGATTCCCTGCAAGGCGGGTGAGATGTTTACAAACGCCGTGGCGAATCAATCCGCCATGAGCATCTCTGTCCTCCAAGGTGAACGTGAAATGGCGCGTGACAACTGGCCGCTCGGCCGCATGGATGTTCCTTTCCCGCCCTCACCGAAGGGCCAGGCCCGCGTCGGTGTTCAGTTTGAACTTGATGCGAACGGTATCCTCCATGTCCTCGCGCGCGACACCGCATCGGGTCGCGATACTGTCATCGACATCCACAGTGCTGTCGAAGTCTCCGACGAAGCTGTTGAAAAGATGCTCGGCGACTCTCTCGAATATGCCTTTGAGGATATGGACGAGCGCATTTTTACCGAAGCCAAGCTCAAGGCCGACGAAATGCTGCCCGCTGTGGACTCCGCACTCAATGCCCTCGGAGAAAAAGTGCCCGTCGAAATCCGATCTGCCATCTCCGGTCTCGTCCAAAAAATCCGCTCCGCTCTCGAAGCCCGCTCCACCTCCGATCTCAAAACCCTCCTCGGCGAACTTGATACCCTCACCGAACCCCTCGCCACCGCCCTCCTCGAACAAACCCTCGCCTAACTCGCTCAACCAAATTCCAAATCGCGCCAACCAAAAAAATCGACGATCGTCGATTTTTTTGGTTCGCTACTTGAGGTTTCTTTTCATCCGGCTTCCTTGCGATGTGCTTTATTTTGGGGGGTGAGTTAGCGGTTGAGGGTGAAGTTTACGGGAACATCGACCGTTCCGATCATGCTTACTCCGCTTATTGTGCGGGGTTGGAATTTCCAGCTTTTCACGGCTCTCAGCGCCGCTTGGTCCAATACCCCGTAGCCTGAACTTTTCTCGAGAGCGACACTGGTCGCTAACCCGTCGGCGGAGACTTCCACGCGCACCGTGACACGGCCTTCCCATCCAGCGCGCCTTGCTGTCTCTGGATAGATGGGCGGCGTATTGCGGATCACAACGGGCTGCGGAACATTGGCCTTCTTTGTCGCCAGCACGGGTGCCGCGCGTTGCGTTGCTAGTTTTCTTTCGACCCTCTTGGGCTCTGGCGTTGGCTGTGGGGCGGCAACTTCCTCGCTCTGGTTGGTTGTGAGAATTTCTTCGGTTTTCGGAGGCGTCGGTTCTTCTGGCAGAGGCTCGGGAGTTGGAACTGGCTCTGGTGGGGGCTCCAGAACTGGAGCGGCTTCCTCAAGGATGAAAACCTCCGTGCTTTCTCCACTTGCAAACTCGAGTTTTTGCGGACTCGAATGCACGAGGACATTTCTCACGAGCACAAAATGCGCAACCGCCGAAATGCCCAGCAGCACAGGGAAAAGCCATGCCCGAAATCCCCAAGCCGCATCCATTTCTTTTCCTTTCACTCTGTGCTCTCTGTGTCCTCTGTGGTCAAAACTTCAAGGCCTGTTGGCTCCGAGCGGATCGTGAACCAACTGAAACTGCTGCGCTCCAGAGGCTCGCGCGCGGCTCATAAGTTGAAGAAAAATTCCGTAGTCCACCGACTTATCGCCTCGAAAATGGACGACGCTTGTCGCGTTTTTTTGCAGTTCGATTTTTAGCAAGTTCTCGAACTCGCCGTCAGTCACAAGAGTTTCCGAGATCGAAATTCGGCCTTCTCCATCGAGGGATACGATGACCTTCGCTGAATCCGAAGTCTCCTTGGAAGAAGCCTGCGGTAGCGTGAGAGGGACCGAGGTGGGCATGAAGTTTGACGTGAGCATGAAAAAAATCAGCAGCAAAAATACGACATCAATCAACGGTGCCATATCGATCGAGAGCGTGGGGCGTTTGGGACGGCTGAACATGGCAAATCAAGCTACGGAATTCAGATCGCGACCCGCTTCAGCTCGGAGCGGCATGGTTTTTCCGCTCACTGCGCATACCGAGGAGCATGTTGGCTGCAGGGCGTCGTCCAACGCAGTCACAGCGAGTTCCATGCGGCGTGCGATTTTGTCTGCGTGACTCTCATACGCATGGTAGGCGGCCATGCACGGGATTGCCACCACGAGTCCGAAGACGGTCGTGAGAAGCGCTTCCCAAATGCCTCCGGCGAGGTCTGAGGGTTTCGGGGCGCCGGCAAGCGTTTCGATACTCGCGAATGCCACCACCATTCCCAGCACCGTTCCGAGTAAGCCGACGAGAGGCGAAAGATGCGCGATCGAGGCTAGGACACGCAGGCGTTTTTCCACGGATTCAAGCACTAGGCTTCCCTTCCGCTTCACATTGTCCACGCGAACCTTTGCGGGCCGCTCGAGATTTTCCAAATAAACCTGCACCACTCGCGCTACCGGATGCCGACTCGTGCGTGCCATCTGCAGAGCCTTGTCTTCGTGCCCTGCGCTCAACTTCTCCAGCACTTCATCAAGCCAGCGATCCGGTCCTAAGCCATACGAGAGATAAACCACCGCACGCTCGACAATCACGGCCGCACCCACCACTGAAAAGGCCAGCAGCACCCACATTAGTTCCCCTCCTCGAATGAAATAGTCCATCAGTGTTTCCATAGCCCCCGTATTAAGTACAATAGTCTCCGCGTGTCACGTCGAAAATGAGACGCAGTCTCAAAATATACTTGCTACTGAGACTTTGTCTCACTATTCTGCGCGCTGATATGCAAAAAAACCATCTCATGAATCGAAAGGTTGCGGCGGCTATCTTGATTGCGGCCTCGACAATCGGAACGCTCTTCTCTCAAGGCACAGTTCAACAAATGGAGGAGGTGCAAGTGCGCGCCGATTACGACCGCGAAGTGAGAGGTACTTTTTTGCCGGATGTAGATGGCACAAAAATCCACGCAGGAAAAAAAACCTCGAATGTCGATTTGGAGCAACTTCCGGAGATCAGCATGGACAACTACCGGCAGGTTATTTCAAAGACGCCGGGTCTCGTCCTTGCTGAGGAAAGTACGCCGCTCTTGAGTATCGGCTATCGCGGCTATGATCCGCACCGGACTCAATTTTTCCAAGTTCTCGAGGATGGCATACCGATCCATGCCGACATGGTGGGATATCCCGAAGCCTACTACACGCCACCGCTTGATGCCGTGGAGAGCGTCGAGGTGGTGCGAGGCGGGGCAGCGCTCATGTATGGGCCGCAACCGGCGGGAGCGATTAATTTCGTCATGAAAAAACCGCCGCTGGATACGCCCTTCACCATCGAGTCCACAAACATCCTCGGTAGTTTCGACATGTATTCGAATTTCACATCCTTCGGCGGAACGGTCGGGAAGTTTGGCTACTACGGCTACTACGACCACCAGCAAACGGACGGCTTCCGCGAGGCGAACAGCGACTTTTTTCTCAACGCGTGGGGCGGCACATTCGCACTCGATGCCACAGGTCCCGTGCGGTGGTATCTGACTGCCACAGCGTATGACGAAATCCACGGCGAGCCTGGTGGGCTCACACTGGAAGACGGTCCGAACACCGTTAATTACAACACCGACCGTGATGGCACATCGCGCTTCCACGACCGCATGCGGGTGAGCCGCTATGCGGTTTCTATCATCAATGAGTGGGATATCTCGGACCGCTCGCTATTTACCTTCCGCACATGGTTCGACTACTACCTGCGCTTCAGCCGCCGTCAGAATGGGGGAGGCTTTGGCACGCTTCCCACCGGGCCAAAAGCCCAGACCAACCAGATTGAGAACCAGCAATTCTACACCTACGGCGCAGAGCCGCGTATGAGCCACAATTGGGACTGGCTCGGAAACACCCACACGCTCACCGGTGGCATGATGTTCTACTACGACTGGTCTCCGCGAGTGGATGAGGCCGGCAACTCGCCCACAGCAATGACTGGCAGCACGGTGAACCAAAGCAACCGCGAGAGCGTTTATTACAGCCTCTTCGCCGAGAATCTTTTTCAGTTCGGCAGCTTCTCAATCACTCCCGGATTCCGCCTCGAGAACATCTGGCAAAGCGTGCGCGAACTCGTGAACAAATCCTCCTTCCAGACTGGCAAGCCGCTCCAAGACGAAACGATTTATAATTTTGCCCCGCTCTTCGGCCTCGGCCTCGAATACGACTTCACCCCCGAGGTGGCTGTTTACGCCAATGTCTCGCAGGCCTACCGTCCACCGATCTTCACTCAGGCCGTGCCCACCTCGCCGAATGTTGCTGTCGTCGGCAATCTGCAGGAAAGCAACATCGTGAACTACGAGATCGGCTTCCAAGGAGAGCCTGCGGATTGGATCACATGGGACACGAGCTTTTTCCTCATCGATAACTCCGACCAGATCGGCTCACGGGCGGTCAATGACGGGCAAATCACAACCGTCATCGAAAATTCCGGACGCTCCATTGTCTATGGTTGGGACCTCTACACGGAAGTCGACTTCGTCGGCGCCGCCAATGCTGCTTGGAACAAAGACGACGGTAAGGGCTGGGTGGACCGCTACGGTTCCATCTCCGCCTACACCGCGCTCACCCTGCAAAAGGGACAATTCCTCAACGGTCCGAACGATGGAAAAACTCCGCAGTATCTCTCCGACTACATCCTCCGCCTCGGCCTCACCTACAACTGGCGCGACCGCATCAAAGCCGCGTTCATGGGCAACTTCATGGGGTCCACCTATGCCTCCGACAACAATCCTGGGAGCCGCTTCATCCCCGCCTATAATGTCTGGGACCTCACAGTCGAAGCCAAGGTCTACAAAGACAACGTGAGCCTCATCGCCGGCGTGAACAATGTCTTCAACAAAGACTACTACGCCCGCATCCGCGCCGACGGCATCGACCCCGCTGCTCCTCGCAACTGGTATGCCGGTGTGAAGGTGGAATTCTAAAGGCGGGAATCGATTTGAGACAGAATGAAGAGAGTGGGAAAAACTCCGCTCTGTTCCCTGTGTGTGCCCCTTGCTTAAAAGAAATCCAATCACCACTACCGAACCGCTCCACACCGCTCATGAAAATCATCCGCTACGCCGACAAACAAAATGCTATCCATTACGCCATACAGCACGCCAATGGCCGCGCCGAGGGTCTCGAGGGTTGCATCTATGAAAATCTCAACCCCACCGGCGAGTTGGCGGATGTCTCAAAACTCCTTGCCCCTGTCGAACCCCCGACGATTTTTTGCATCGGCTTGAATTACCGACGCCATGCCGAGGAGACAGGCGCCAAGATTCCCGACCGCCCCATTCTCTTTATGAAGTCCCCAGCCGCGCTGCAGCATCCGGGCGATCCGATCGAGATACCCACGCATCTGGCAAGCCGCGAGGTGGACTATGAATGCGAACTCGCAATCGTCATCGGAAAAAAATGCAAAAATGCCACCCGTGCCAATGCCCTCAATCACGTGCTGGGCTACACTTGCGCGAATGATGTCTCCGCTCGCGATTGGCAAATCAAATGGGGAGGCAGCCAATGGTGCCGTGGAAAAACTTTCGACACCTTCGCCCCACTTGGGCCCTGCCTGGTGACGCCGGATGAAATTCCAAATCCCAACGCGCTCGGCATCCGCACCCTGCTCAATGGTGAGGTCGTGCAGGACTGGAATACCAACGACATGATTTTCGATGTTCCTGCCATCATCGAATTTCTCAGCGGCAGCACCACGCTTCTCCCAGGCTCCGTCATCCTCACTGGGACCCCGCACGGAGTCGGTATGGCCTCGACTCCGCCCCGATGGCTAAAGCCCGGCGACAGCGTGAGCATCGAAATCGATGGCATCGGCAAGCTCACCAATCCCGTCATTCAAGAGCCCAGCTAATCCGCCCGTATTGCGCCAACAAAAAAATTAAAAAATCCGCTTGCATCTAGAAATCGCCGCGTTACTCTGATAATTCTAAATCGCGGGGTGGAGCAGCCCGGTAGCTCGTCAGGCTCATAACCTGAAGGTCAGAGGTTCAAATCCTCTCCCCGCAACCAATTTCTTATTACTGTTTTATAAGAAATTTTCCGCCCGAAAAATTCTCTCCAAGTCGTGTCCTGCGACAAGTCTGTGACAACCCTACTTATCCTTATGGGGATGAGTAGTTTGGAGTAAGGTTGGCAAAATTGCGCCTTTCATGCACTCGCCTCAGTGATGGATATTTGGGAGTCCCGGCTGGCACATTTCCTCTATGCCAACAGCCGCACAGCCCCTCATTGACACGCTCTCCGAGGATATGCCCGATCTCCTCCGGCCAATCAAAGTCCAAAAACGCCGGCACTCTCCAAATCGGAAATGGTGGAGCAAACAGCACGCTTTCCATATCGAGCGCGATCACCAATAACGGCACGCTGGTCTTCAACCGCTCGACCACCATGGCGCAAGGCACGCATTTCTTTACAGCGGGGATCACTGTCACAGGCTCCCTCGTCCAAAACGGCAGTGGCACGCTCACGCTCAACGGCACCAACACCTACACCGGCGCCACGACGATCAACGCCGGCACGCTGCAGATCGGCACAGGCGGCAACACGGGCTCCATCTCCTCCAACAGCGCGGTCACAAATAACGGCACGCTGGCGATCAACCGCAGCGATGCGATCACGCTCTCCAATATCATCTCCGGCACCGGCAATCTCACCAAATCCGGTGCGGGAACGCTCACGCTCAACGGCACCAACACCAACACCGGCGCCACGACGATCAATGCTGGGCAGTTGACCGTGAATGGAGCAATTACCAGCACAGCCACCGTCCAAAACTGTGCAAGGCTCACAGGCTCTGGCAATGTCGGCGGCCTGATTATCAACCCCGGTGCCACCGTCAACCCCGGCAACTCTCCTGGCAATCTCACCGTCGCAGGCAACGCCGTGTGGAACGCCGGCGGCAATTACACTTGGGAATCCATGGCCGTCAATACCAACTCAGGAAATCAAACAGCCGCGGGGATCGGCTGGGACTTCATGGGCATCAACGGCACCCTCACACTCGCCGGCCTTCCTAGTCAAAACCAGTTCAACCTGAACCTCATCTTTCTCTCGTCAAATGACATCCAAGGTCAAAACGTTGGTTGGGATAACACCGTCGGCAGCACATGGCTCATCGCCAGAGCCGAGGGCGGAATTTATTCGAACTCCGATCTCGTCGTCATGGACACGAATTACTCCAACTACTTCAACATCAACACGGCGGGCTGGACCGGTAGTCTCCCAGACGGCGGATTCCAAGTCGTCACGATGAACAGCACGACGGACCTCTACTTGCTGGCCATCGCGAGCACCGCAGCTGTTCCCGAGCCCGGCCAGGTCGCCGCCAGCCTCCTGCTACTCGCCGGCATCAGCGGGTATGTGTGGCTGAAGCGCCGCAAGAAGGTTCCGCTCGCCCAAGCCCAGTAGCAGCCTTCAAAACTGCAGGCGAGGGGAGTTGGATGGGACATTTTCTTTTAAATTTTCAAATTTTGGTTTCGTGCGCTTGGGAAAAAATGAAAGAAAATGAAACCTGCTCCCCAGTTTCCTTACGTAAGCGTTGCGCGGAGCACCCCCTGCTGTAGGTAGTGGAGATGTCGTAGTCTGGAGGCTATGACATCTACCGCATCGTTATTTATCAGCAGGGGAAATTCTCAAGCATGACAGTCTGGGGCGTGTGTGCACGCCGCTTGGCAAGCGGCAGGAAATACTGGCGGCCTTCGATGGCGCGCTGGGACTAATACCAAAAGCTGAATGCTTTTGGACTCTACTGTAGCGGCGGTCTATGACCGCCGATGGCTTAACGACTCCGGCGCTCATAGAGACGCCGCTACAAGTTAAAACGGCGCGTTAAAGTCCAAAATCTAATAGATATTGGTATAAGCACCCAAGTGCCGGCCCGCTTAAGTTATGGGGTATCTGGTCGCTCACGCGTGGTTTCGCTCGGAGGGAGCGGGAGCGCTTGCTTGCAGCGTCGTTCCTCGAAGATGGTTGCCTTGGCACGGCGAGCCAGTGGGCGGGTAGCCGAAGCCTTGAGGAGTCTCGGAAAAAAGCAGATAAATCCAGATAAGATCCGTCAACTCCAGCGTGCGCTTTCAGCGGAAGCCAAGCGGGAGTTGCTTAAGGATTTGCGTTATGTGCCAGCGTGGATGCGTCCGGTATTCCTGGAGGTTGCAAAGAAATGAATGAACAAACAGTCATTGGCCTAAGCGATCCTGATCGCAAAGCGCTGTTCCTCGAAGCGCAGAGGAACACTGGCATGGTGGCCGAAATGATCGAAAAGGATTTCTGGCTATGTTGGACACTGCGGCACCTTTTTAAACTGCCAGAAGCGAAAGATCATTTCATTCTTAAAGGAGGCACATCGCTCTCGAAAGTATGGCGTGTCATCCAACGGTTTTCCGAGGATATATCTGGACACCACGATGCTCATCGTGAAGGAAGTCGTATCCGAACTCGGCTACGACGCCCCGTATTACTTTTTCCGCATTTTCCAAAAAACCTTGGCTCCTTGCCGCTGGCCTACTGGCGGTCGGTGAAGGGGTGATGACAGTGCCCGATCGGGAATAAAAAATTGATTTTTGGCTTTATCGTGAATAATGTTACTGAGCGGTAACATATGATGATCTCAAATACAGTTTCCATTGGTAAAGTAGTTCGCTCAGAGAGGAAGCGTCTTAAAGCGACTCAGCGGGACCTTGCTCTTTCGAGTGGCACAGGGTTGCGATTTATTGTGGATTTAGAAAAAGGGAAACCGACATGCCAATCGGGCAAGGTATTGGAAGTGTTAAATTCTCTCGGGCTCCAGTTAACGATCGAGCATCGATGAGTAAGTTGATTGTTTATTTTAACGGCGAACGCGCTGGGGTTCTCGAGGAGGGTGATAGTCCTGTCTTTACCTATGATGCCGAGTGGCTCCCAAGGGCGTTTCCGCTTTCCCGGCAGCTGCCACTTCAGGCTGAACCGTTTTCTGGTAGACCCGTGAGGGCATTTTTCTCTGGCCTTCTTCCTGAGGCTGATCCTCGGGAACGCATTGCCTCCATCCTTGGCATCAGTGTCTCCAATGAGTTTGCAATGCTGGAGAGAATTGGTGGCGAATGCGCTGGTGCGGTTGGGTTGATTCCTGATGGAACGCCTGAGCCCGTATGGAGTGTGGGCGGCATTCGTTGGTTGGATGGTCTTGAGCTCGAAAAAATCATTGAAGATTTGCCCAAGCGACCTCTTTTGGCAGGTGAAGCGGGGCTGCGGCTCTCTCTGGCCGGTGCACAAGCAAAACTCCCTATCATTCTGACCGAGGATTCTCCTGAAGCAAAAGTAGGATTACCGCTTGGTGGATCGCCAAGCACCCACATTGTTAAACCAGAGCCGGAGCGGTTTCCCGGCCTTGCCGCAAACGAGGCTTATTGCATGGAGCTCGCGCGCCGTATCGGTCTGCAAATGGCAGATTCCCGCTGGCAAATGATTGGCAAAACCCCGTGTCTTGTCGTTAAACGCTACGATCGAACCATACTCAATTCCGGAGCTGTTGCACGCATTCACCAAGAGGATTTTTGCCAGGCGCTTGGCTATCCGCCGGAGCGCAAATACGAGCAGGAAGGTGGTCCATCGCTGCGGGACTGCTTTTCGTTGCTCCGGGAGTGGTCATCCGCTCCAGTGCTCGATATTCGAAACTTTCTCGACGGGGTAACTTTCGGCGTGCTCATTGGAAATGCCGATGCCCATGCAAAAAATTTCTCGATTCTTTACGGGGTGAACGGAAGACGATTGGCTCCGCTTTATGATCAAGTTTGCACCTTAGCATGGCCCGAACTTTCCAAGAGCCTCTCCATGAAAATAGGGACGGCAAAAATTCTTCCCGAAGTGTCACCGGAACATTTTCGGCAACTTTCGACTGAGGCCCGTTTAAGTTGGCCGATGGTTCGCCATCGCCTCGCCTATTTGTGTGAAAAAATGCGAGCAGCTATTGAATCGATGGACTCTCTGCCGAGTCATCCACCGCTAAGTGATATCTCCCGCGCCCGCGAACTGATTCTTCAGCGCGTCGAGCGAGGCTTGAGACTCCTAAAAGTAACCTGAGAAAAAGGGCGAGGGACGCTTTTCTACGGATTCTTTGTCATCCCGACTGCAAACCTCCCTCACCGAAGACCATTTCTCATCGATGCCAAAAGCTTTCAACCGGCGTGACAAACCGTGACAGCGGTTGTTCCATTTTATGCCTTTCTGTTCCTGTGTCTTTAGACACAGATATGAACACACCGGAACAAAATTGCATATAGTTGAATGATAGCTACATATAAAACCTACTCATAACCTGAAGGTCAGAGGTTCAAATATTCTCCCCGCAACAAATTTCTTATTAACGTTTTATAAGAAATTTTTTGCCCGAAAAATTCCCTCCAAATCTGGCCCCGTGACAAGTCTGTGAGAACCCTACTTATCCTCATGGTGTTGAGTAGTTTGGAGTAAGGTTGGCAAAATTGCGCCTTTCATGCACTCGCCTCAGTGATGGATATTTGGGAGTCCCGGCT
>VFJO01000254.1 GCA_009886045.1 Verrucomicrobiota bacterium | reverse complement strand
TTGGGGGGGGGTTGATTCGTAAACCCCAGCGGATTGTCCAGCGATGGCAGTTTTCTGTTCAGCTGGCGGTTTGATATTTGCTTGGTTGTTCCTTCCCCATGAGAACATGGCGACAATACCGAGCAGGGCGACCGCAAGGGAACCCGCAAGCTGAAACCTCATCCTCGGAATTTTGAGGGCATCCTCAATATAGCGGATCCACAATCCCCCTTGGTTTCCACCCTTGGCAGTAAGGCAAATCTCTTGGCTTTGGCTGATGACGCCCTTCAAGTTGCTCAGCTCTGGATCTCCTTCGAACCGTGCTTCGGCGTCAAGATCCAAAACCCCCGCGCTGAGCATGGCGGAAATCTCATCCCAAGTGAACGGGCCGACTTCATCGCCCTCCCGCCAAAGACCCCATTCTTCCAGGGTCTTGATCTCGTCGCTGTCCTCCATGCGCGCGAGAATATCCGCGGAAAGTTCGTCTTTCCTGAGCATGATGAAAACATCGACCCATGTGAGCGGGCCGGTTTCGGAACCATCGCGTAAAATGAAGATGTTCATGACCTGTTCATTCTAGGGGGCATTGAGTTTCCTCCATTCGGCAAAAAGAATTTCAGATGGCAACCACCCAGTCAGTGATGGCTGGGCCGATTGCTCGGAAGCCAACACTTTTTCTTTGCGGTCGATATCAGTCCAAACAGGCATGGCTTTGGACTGGGAAAAAATCTCTGAAAAGTATTCTCTCACAAATGCATCCAGTTCAGGGCTTCCTTGGTGGCCGGTCTTGGCTAGGCTCACCCACTGCCAAGGTTTACCTACCGCCCTGCCCTGCTTGAAATAGATGAGCGTGGCACCGTAGCGCGGATCTTCATCGCCACACGCCACGATTCCCGGCGGCGAAATGGGATTTTGTTGCGGTTCATCCCACCATCCCGCCGAATACGCGCACCAAGCCAAGACGCGGGCAGGGTTCCATTCTTCAAAACGACTTGTGAAGTGAGCTCCACCGGAAAATCCATAAAGGAGCAATGGGAGATCACTGCCGTAAATTTTGCGGATTCCCTCAAGTAATTTCTCCCCTGCTCCCTTGGATGCGTAATAATAGCCGCTTCCATCGTGAATCGCAGGCATGGGCGAGGCGAAAGAAAGACCGACCAGGCCAAGTCGATTCTGTTTTGCGAAAGCAATCCACTTGGGCGAGCGAATCAAGCCCTCCCCGCTTCCGTTGCAACCTGGACACAAAACCAGCACAGCCTTGGGATTGGGAACCGTTGCGACATGATGAAGCTCGGCACGGGTCATGTTCGCTGCTGGTTCCAAGCGAAGCGTTTCAACCTTCTCGGCAGGAAGACAAGGGACCAGGGCCACAAAAAGGCACAAAAAGACACAAAAAGGGAGGGACTTCATGGTGAAGGAGCGTCCGACATCAAGTATTTTTTGATTTGGAGAACCGGCGAGCCGAAATTGACCAGAAGCCCCGTTTCGATACGGGCAGAGCGGAGATATCCGAGAATCTGGGCCACATGTTCGTCGGCAATTGTCCGAATTGCTTTCAATTCAACAATCAACTGGTCTTCGATCAAAAGGTCGGCGAAATAATCCCCCAGCAAGATACCGTCCTCGTCATAAACTCGAAGCGGGTGCTGTTGTTCCACTTTCAGGCCCAGTTTGCGAAGTCGATGAGCCAGCGCATTCTCGTAGATCTTTTCCAGATGACCATGCCGATGGTAACGATGAATGGCAAGGCTCGTTTCCCGAACCAAATCACAAAGCTGATTGCTCTCCGCTTTCATTTCTTTTGAGGTAAAGCAGAGGAGTGCATGTTGGCCGCAAAAAGGCACAAAAAGGAGAGATCTGCAGATCTCCGTTCGGATGGTAATGCCGAGGCTGAAACGCCATTTTCTCAATGGCATCTTTTCGATTTCTTTTATGCATAATTTTTGTGGGTTTTTGTGCTTTTTTGTGGCTCAATCCGCCCCATTCCTTCTGATTCTGCCCGTAAGAAAAACCGTCGCCACCAGAGCAACAAGGATGTGTAGTCCCAAAACAGCCATCCCCAGCGAGTAGGGAGCCACCCATGTTTCGCTGGATTGGCGAACAATATCAAAATATCGGGTATCGCGAAAAGTTTGCAGATACCCGCTCCAGCCCCAGTAGGCAGCGATGAGTGGACGGCAAAGTGTGCTGAGCCAATCGGGAAGCGCAAGCGCTGCGCCGGAAAGAGGCAGTTGGAATCCCACAAGGTAGATGGCAAGCAGGGATGCCCGCTCTGGAGACGGCGAGGCCGCAGAGATGGCCAAGCAAGTCGTGCTCATGGCGAGGGTGGTTGCAAAGAGGATCATGAATTGATCCCAGAGGTTCCCCGGAAAACCGCAGACGGTTTTTACAAACCAACCCATCCAGAGTGCTTGCACGGCGCACAGAAGCGCGATTAGCAGGAATTTTACGATGACATAAGCAGCCGGAGAGAGCCCGGCCCGAAGCTCTTTGGCAAGGATAGCCCGTTCCTTGGCGATCTCTCTGGCCCCGTTGTTCGCGCCAATCAGCGTCAAAAGAATCACCTGAAACATCGCCAACCCCGAAATCAGCGAGGCTGCCTGAAAGGATTCTTTGAGATAGAAAAGCTGGTCCTGGAGAGTGCGGAGGATGTTGGATTCAAGGGAGAGCGTCTGGCTTCGGACTTGTGGCAGGCCGCTGGTGGCAAAAACCGCTACCAGCATCGGGAAAGTGAGAATCAGCGCAATATGCAGGATGATCTGGCCACGGTCGCGCCAGAATAGTTTTGCCTGCCTGGCCAAAAGGGTTGGAATCTGCACCCATCCGCCGGGAGGCGGCATGGATTTAATCGTGAGAGCTTCATTCGGTGCATCGTTTGCAGGTTCCCGAGCTGGCACGTCAAGCGCCGATAGGTCAATGTCCTGTGTCTGATAGATGGCGAAAAGCTCGGGAATGGAACCAACTCCATGCGCGTCCAGCAAAGATTGGTAATCCCCGAAATGAATCAGTCGTCCTTTGTGAAGGAACAGGATCGCATCGCAATAATGGAGGTTGTTCGTCGCATGGGTGACAAGAACAACCGTTTTGGCCATATCGTGTGCCAGATCCCGCAACCATGCCATCATTTCCCATTCCGAAAAAGGATCGAGCCCGCTGGTGAGTTCATCGAGTAGAAGGAACGCGGGATCACCAATCAACTCCTCCGCGAGGGCCATCCGGCGCATCTGTCCACCGGAGAGGGTCCGGTATTCTTGGGGAAGCATAGGATCAATGCGGGCCAACTTCGTGATATGGTGCATCCATGCCTGCCGCCGCTCGCCCGTGACTTTTCTCGGGAGGCGCAAGGCGGATGCCGTGGAAATATTTTCTCCTACTGTCAGTTTCTCATGGAATGCCCCAAATTGAGGGAGATACCCCACGGCAAGTGGAAGATGCTCATTCAAATCCTGCACCGATTGGCCGGCAAAGCGAATTTGGCCGTCAGATGGCTCAACCAACCCTGCCATCGTTTTGATTAGGGTGCTTTTTCCGCAGCCCGACGCTCCGATGACCGCAATAAACCGTCCCCGCTCAACCTCAAAATTGACATTTGAGAGAAGCGTTTTGGCATGGTGCTTTTCTCGGACAGTCACTGAAAGATTGTGGACGCTGATTGCGGTGGCCATCTGGTCAGTCTCATCTCCCAGTCACATTTTTACTTCAAGCAATTTCTTGCTCAAACGCTCGATGCCCTCATTAGCAATCTGGCTGGCTGGGTATTGGCGCTGGGCATTGACGAACCAAGTGATGCTGAATCCGATTTCGTTCCGGCCTTCGGCATCCCTTGCTTTATTGATAGCGGAAACAAACTCTGCGCTGCGGCCTGAGAGCTCGGCCCGAAGTTTGTTGAGTTTTTTGTCATCGGGGAGTTTTGTGCTCGCGAGTTCTATCGTCTCCCACGCGCCGAAGAAGTCACCATTCAGCATCAGGGCATTGGCTTTCTCTGAGGCCATCTCGGCATCCTTGATAGCAAGCAAGGCGGTTTTCAGGGCCTCCTCGCGCTTGGCATCTCCCTTGATGGCGGGGGCAAACCCGAGTTGTTTGTCAAAAATCGTCCGGTAGTTCTGCTCTTCGTAACTACTCAGGTAGGCGCGAGCGGGTGATGGCTCGGGGATTTTTGAGCGGGCAGTGGCTGTTTTTTTGTTTAGGTGCCCGAGAGGTTCA